>NZ_JBFBAG010000009.1:0-248443 GCF_040682155.1 Amycolatopsis sp. NPDC051371 | reverse complement strand
ACCCACAGCGCCCCAATGTGGCCTTGGTTGCGTTGAACGCACCCAAGGCGGCCTTCGGTGCGTTCAACGCACCGAAGGCCACATTGGGGCGCTCGAGGACTGGACTTGCGGGTCCAAAAATCCCTGGGCACGGTGGAGTCATGTCACTCGATCAGTACTACCTCCTCGGCCGCTCGGGCCTGCGCGTCAGCCGGCTCGCGCTCGGGACGATGAACTTCGGCACCGGCGGTTTCCACGCCGCCTACGGGAAAACCGAGGACGAGGTCCGCCCGATCTTCCGCAAGTACCTCGACGAGGGCGGCAACTTCCTCGACACCGCGGACTTCTACACCGCGGGCGAGAGCGAGACCATCCTCGGCCGGCTCATCGCCGAGGCGAACGTGCGCGACCGCGTCGTGCTCACCACGAAGTTCACCAACAGCGTCGACCCCGGCGACCCCAACGCCGGCGGCAACGGCCGCAAGCACATGATCCGCGCGCTCGAAGCGTCGCTGCGCCGCCTGGGCACGGATTACGTCGACCTCTTCCTGCTGCACACGTGGGACCGGCTCACCCCGGTCGAGGAGGTCGTGCGCACGCTCGACGACCTCGTCCGCGCCGGCAAGATCCGCTACGCGGGCCTGTCGGACGTGCCGGCCTGGTACGCGGCGCGAGCCCAGAGCATCGCCGAAGCGCATTCACTCACGCCGATGATCAACCTTCAGCTGCCGTATTCGTTGGTACAGCGGGAAATCGAGACCGAGCACGTCCCGATGGGACAGAGCCTCGGCCTCGGCGTCACGGCGTGGAGCCCCCTGGCCGGCGGCTTCCTGACCGGCAAGTACCGCGACGGTGGCGCGGGCCGGCTCAGCGACGCGCAGACCTGGACCGAACGCGACTGGCAGCTGCTGAAGCCGCTCGAAGAGGTCGCGAGCAAGCTGGGCGTCACGATGGCCCAGGTGGCGATCAACTGGGTGGCCACCCAGCCCGGCATCGCGTCGGCGATCGTCGGGGCCAGCAGCGCCGGGCAGCTGGGCAAGAGCATGGCGGCGCTGGACTTCGAGATCCCGGCCGGGCTGCGGGCGGTGCTCGACGAGGCGAGTGCGGTGCCACCGGCGTCGGTGTACCGGATGTTCACGGCGCAGTACCAGAACTGGATCGTCAGCCCGGACCTGAAGATCGGCGACAAGCCGGAGGGGTACGCACCGGCCGTGCGGAACTGGTGAACGGACGCGGAGCGGCACCCGCCGCTCCGCGCACCCCGCTCAGCCCGAAACCACTTCGCCGCCCTGGATGATGTGGCGGAAGTGCTTCGGTTCCGCCAGCACCCCCAGGTCGTCCAGCGGATCTCCGTCCACCACCAGCAGGTCCGCGTGCGAACCCACGGCCAACGTCCCGATCTCCCCCGTCAGGTTCAGCAACTCAGCCGCCGTCGACGTCGCCGAGCGGATGACCTCCAGCGGAGCCTGGACTTCGCCGCGCAGGCGGAACTCGTGGTTCTGGTGGCGGTGCATCCCGCCCAGCAGGTCCGTCCCGTACACCAGCTTCACACCGCCGCGGGCCGCGCGCTCCAGGGCCGCCATGCCCGCGCCCAGGACCTCGTCGACCTTGCGCCAGCTCGCCTCCGGGAGGCCGTGCTCGCGGCCCTCCTCCTTCAGCGCCCAGTACGTCACCAGCGTCGGCACCAGGTACGCCTCCTGCGAGAGGAACAGCGAGACGCTGCGGTCGTCCAGCAGGTTGCCGTGCTCGATCGAGCGCACTCCCAGTTCCAAAGCACGGTTGACGGCTCGGGCCGTATAAGCGTGCGCCGCCACGTAACGGTTGGCCGCCGTCGCCTCCTCGACGATCGCGCTCAGCTCTTCCGCCGAGTACTGCGTCGAGTCGATGCGGTCGGTCGGGGACGCGACGCCGCCCGAGGCCATCACCTTGATGTGGTGGGCGCCCTTGCGCAGCTCGTCGCGGGCGGCCGCGCGGACCGCGTCGACGCCGTCGGCCACCCGGCCGAGGCCCGCGCAACACGGGTGGTCGTCCTTCGCGTGCGTGCCGCGGGTGCGGCTGTCGCCGTGCCCACCCGTCTGGGACAGCGCGCGCCCGCAGAACAGCAGCCGCGGCCCGCGGAACAGCCCCTCCGCCTGGGCGTCCGCGAGGCCGTAGTCGGCACCCGACGCGTCGCGGACCGTGGTGAACCCGCGGTCGAGCATCCGGCTCATCGTGCGGGCCGCGTGCGCGGCCTCGTAGAACGGTGACGACGACGACAGCGAGCCCAGGTCCGCCGTCGACGCCGTGACGTGCACGTGCGCGTCGACCAGCCCGGGCAGGACGACCGCGCCCCGCACGTCCAGCTCAGGCACGTCGGCCGCGGCGAGCCCCGGCCCCACCTCGACGATGCGGCCGTCGGCGGAACGCAAGTCGCCTTCGTAGTACTCCCCGGACAGCGGGTCGAGCAGCCGGGCGTTGCGCAGTACCAGGGATCCGGTCACCGGTTCTCCTTCTCCAGGTCGAGCAGGGCGGACACGGCCAGCGGCGCGAGCGATTCGGCCACCACCACCGCATCGTCGTCGTAGGTGCCTTCCGCGTCGAGGATGTTGAGCACCCCGAGCGTCCGGCCGCCGGCGATGACGGGCACGTTGATGATCGAGCCGCAGCCGAGCCCTTCGATCAGGTCGTGGTCGGCGAAGATCTCCCGCACCGCCGCGCGGTCACGCCCGAAGTACGGCTCCTGCGCGGTGATGCACTTCTCGAGCCAGCCGGCCGCGACCTCGACGGTCTTCTCCCCGCCCACCGGGTACTCCGCCGGGTGGCTGCTGTGCACCCGCCGCAGCGCCCGGCGCTCCGGCACCCACGCGAGCACCGTGAACAGCCGCACGCCGATCGCGTCGCGCACCCGTTCCTCCACAGTGGACAGAGTCACTTCGTCATCTCCTTCGCGGCGCGCACCGGCGCGCCGTGTTCGGTCAGTTCTTCCAGGGACCGGCCGGCGGTGGACAGGCCGAAGACGAGCACGCAGAGCACGCCCGCCGCGAGGACGGCCGTCGTCAGGCCGAAGACGCCGGCGAACCCGAGGCTCGCCGAGGACAGGCCGATGATCGTCGGCGCGAGGATGCTGCCGACCCGGCCGAACGCGCTGGACAGGCCGGTGCCGCTGGCGCGGATCCAGGTCGGGAACACCTCGGGCGTGTAGGAGTACACGCCGGCGTAGGTGCCGTTGAGGAAGAACGACAGCACCGCCCCGGCGAGCGTGATCGACCACGGCGCGCTCGTCTGGCTCAGCCAGAACGCGCTCACGGCCGAGCCCGCGAGGTACAGCGCGATGGTGTGCTTGCGGTCGAGCCGTTCGGACAGCCACGCGGCGGAGAAGTACCCGGGCACCTGGGCCAGGTAGATGATGATCGAGAACTCGAAGCTCTTCGTCACCGTGATGCCGCGTTCGACGAGCAGCGTCGGGATCCACGAGAAGAAGCCGTAGTAGGAGAACGTGATCACGAACCAGACGGTCCAGATCACCGCCGTCCGGCGCCGCATCGCGGGGCTCCACAGGAACTTCAGCGCGCTGAAGAGGTTGACCTTCGGGGTTTCGGTGGCAGGCTGGGCGTCGGCGGGTGGCACCGGCGGGAGTGCCGTGCCGGTGGCCTTCTCGACGTCGCGTTCCAGCTTGGCGACGACGGTTTCGGCTTCGGCGGTCCGCCCCTGGGCGAGCAGGAACCGCGGCGACTCGGGCAGGGAACGCCGCCACCACAGCAGCATCACGATCGGCAGCGCGGTGACGAGCTGCGCGATCCGCCAGCCGTCGTCGAACGACGGCACGACGAACCGGCCGATCAGCGCGGCCGCCACGAAGCCGAAGGAGAAGAAGCCGGCGAGCGCGCCGACGAACCAGCCGCGCCGCTTGGCCGGTACGAACTCGGACAGGAACGGCGCGATGATGGCGCTTTCCGCGCCGGCGCCCGCCCCCGCGAGCACCCGCGCGCCGAGGAAGATCTCGTAGTTGGGCGAGAAGGACGCGATGACGGAGAACAGCGCGTAGAAGGCCAGCGCGTACATCATGACCTTCTTGCGGCCGATGCGGTCGCCGAGCAGGCCGGCCGCGATCGCGCCGAAGAGGAAGCCGAACGGCGTCGCCGAGCCGATCAGGCCGAGCTGGCCGTTGTCGAGGCCCCACGCTGCCTTGGCGCTGGGCAGCAGGAAGGCGACGACCGCCGAGTCCATGCCGTCGAAGGTGTAGCCGAGCCCGCCGATCAGCAGCAGCTTGTAGTGGGGCCGGCTGAGCGGGAGCCGATCCAGTCGTGCCAGCAGGGTCATGGGGGAACGCCTTCCGTGTCGGGCGCCGGGGAGTGCGGACAACGTATACTGCGTTTTCACGGTTTTGCAACGTTCATTGCAAGTCGACATCCCTGCGTTACGGTCTACGCGACCTGAGGGAGGGGACGAAGTGGCGGAAACCGACGACGGTTTCGAGGGCTGGCTACGGGACCGGCTGCCCGAGCGGGGGCTGCGGCCGAAATCGGCCGCCGTGCTGGAGGTGCTGGTCTCCCAGCCGAGGCGGGCCTCCTTCGGCTCGACGGCCGAGCTGGCGCAGCTCGCCGGCGTCAACGTCGCGACCGTGACGCGCACGGCGCAGGCGCTGGGCTTCGCCGGCTGGCCGGCGTTGCAGCAGGAGCTGCGGGCCCGGTACATGTCGTCGCTGAGCGCGCCGCAGGTGGCCGAGGAGCACCGCGGCGTCGACTCGCCGGGCTCGGCGTCGCTGCGCCGGGACCTCGACAGCCTCGCCCTGCTGAACCGGCGTTTCGACGAAGAGGTGCTCCGCGAGGTGGCCCGCGCGATCGCCGCGGCCCGCCGGACGCTGGTGATCGCCGACGGCAGCTACGCGGCGGTCGGCATCGCCTTCGCGCACAACGCGCGTCTCGCGGGCTACGACGTCCACGCGGTGACGGCGGGCGACGCGGAGCTGGCGAACCAGACGGCGAAGCTGACCTCGGACGACGTGCTGGTGGCGATCAGCTTCTGGCGCCTGTACGAGAGCACGGTCCTGGCGGCGAGCGAGGCGAAGAGCCGCGGCGCGCGGGTGTTCGCCGTGACGGACGCGGCCAGCCCGGCCCTGGCGGGCGCGGTGGAGCAGGTGCTGATGGTGCCGGCGGAGGGCGTGACGTTCTTCCCGTCGCTGACCGCGGGCATGGCGCTGGTCCAGGCGATCGTGGCGCAGCTGGCGGCGGTGGACCCGGCTCGGACGAGCGAGTCCATCGAGGCCGCGGAGGCGATGTGGTCGCGGTTCGACCTCCTGCACCGCCGCCCCTCGGCCAAGCCGGTGTGACCCGCGTCACGCGGCGACGGTTTTCCGCTCCCCCGGCGGTCTAGATCCGGTCCACACCGCATCGACCGCCGGGGAGTACCCATGTCCACCCAGTCCACCCAGACCACCGCCGTCGTCACCGGGGCCGGCCGCGGCTTCGGGCGCGCCATCGCCGCCGCGCTCGTCGCCGGCGGCCACACCGTCGTCGGCATCGCGCGCAGCAAGCCTGAGCTCGACGCCGTGCGCGAAGAGCTCGGCGCGGGCTTCGTCCCCGTCGCCGCGGACGCGACCGACGAGGCCCTCGCCGAAAGCGTCCTGCGCGAGCACCGCCCCGGCCTGCTCGTCCTCAACGCGGGAGCCGTGCCGCACATGGCGCCCGTGCACGAACAGACGTGGGAGACCTTCAGCCGCAACTGGCACGTCGACACCCGGCACGTCTTCGCCTGGACGCGCGCCGCACTCCGCGAACCGCTCGAAAAGGGCGGTGTCGTCGTCTCGATGTCGAGCGGGGCGGCCATCGGCGGGTCGCCGCTGAGCGGGGGGTACGCCAGCGCGAAGGCCGCGATCCGGTACCTGCGCGCGTACGCCGCCGACGAGTCGGAACGCGCCGGGCTCGGCCTGCGGTTCGCCACGCTCCTGCCGCAGCTGACCCCGCTCACCGGCCTCGGCACCGCCGGCGTCGAGGGCTACGCCGCGCGCAACGGCATCGACCGCGACACGTTCGTGAAGAACATGGAGTCGGTCCTGACGCCGGAGCAGGTCGCCAAGGCCGTCCTCGAGGTGGTCGACGGCGACGGCGCGGAATACCAGGTCAGCGGCACCGGGCTGCGTACGCTCTGACTGCCATGCCCGACTTCGCCGGCGAGACCGAGCCGTTCCGGCCCGAGCTGCTCGCGCACTGCTACCGCCTGCTCGGCTCGATCCACGACGCCGAGGACCTCGTGCAGGAGACGTACCTGCGCGCGTGGCGGGCCTTCGGCGGGTTCGAGGGCCGGTCTTCGGTGCGGCGCTGGCTGTACAAGATCGCGACGACCGCCTGTCTGACGGCGTTGGAGACCCGGGCCCGGCGGCCGCTGCCGTCGGGTCTGGGCGCGCCGGCCGACGACCACCGGGTGGCCGTCGCGGCGGCGGACCCGTCGGTGCCCTGGCTCCAGCCCATCCCCGACGCGCTGCTCGACCCGGCCGCCGTCGTGGCCGGGCGCGCCGGCGTGCGGCTGGCGTTCGTCGCCGCGCTGCAGCTCCTGCCCGCCCGGCAGCGCGCCGTGCTGACCCTGCGCGACGTGCTGGCGTTCCCCACCGGCGAGGTCGCCGAGATGCTCGGCACGACCCCGGCGGCGGTCGACAGCGCACTGCGCCGGGCCCGCGGCCGGCTCGCCGAGGCGGGCCCGGTGGAGGCGGACCTCGCCGAGCCGGCCGGGCAGGGCCCCTTGCTCGACCGGTACGTCGACGCGTTCGTCCGCGCCGACCCGGGCGCACTGGTGACGTTGCTGCGCGCCGACGTCGAGCTGGAGATGCCGCCGATCCCGACGTGGTTCACCGGCCGGGACGCGGTCGCCGGGTTCTTGGGCCGCCGCGTGCTGCGGCCGGGAGTCTGGCGCCTGGTCCCGGCACGCGCGAACGGCCAGCCGGCGCTGCTCGAGTACGCGACGACCGCGGACGGCCGGTTCGAGGCCCACGGCGTCCAGGTCCTGACGCTGATCGGCAGCAGGATCGCGCGGATCACGGCGTTCAACGACGCCTCCCTGGTCCCGGTCTTCGGCGCCCCGGCCATGCTGGGGTCATGAGTCCCCGCATCGGCCTGCTGTACCCGACTCGCGACTGCGGCGAGGACGACTTCGCCGCCTTGTGCCACCGGCTCGACCCGGCCATCGACGTCGACTTCGCCTACGTGGCCTGGGGTGCGGGCGTCGGGCGCGTCGACGAGCTGGACGCCGCGGGCAAGACGGCGGCCGTGCGGGAGCTCGGCGCGCCCGGACGCCTGACCACGGCCGCCGAGGACTTCGCCACGATCCCGGACGTCGTCAGCTGGGCCTGCTCCAGCTGCAGCTTCACCCGCGGCCTCGACGGCGCCCGCGAGCAGGCCGCGGCGCTGACCGCGCACCTCGGCGTCCCGGCGAGCAGCACGTCCCTGGCCTACCTGGCCGCTCTCGGCCACCTGGGGATCGACCGCGTCGCGCTCGCGTCCGTCTACCACCCGGACCTGACCGCGGTCTTCGCCCGATTCCTCGCCGAGGCGGGGGTGGAGACGGTGCACGCGATTTCGGCCGACGCGGCGTCCGACCGCGCGCTCGCCGCGTGGGACGGGCGGCGGATCACCGACCTCGTCGTCGCGGCCGACCACGGCGACGCGCAGGCGGTGCTCCTGCCCGAAACCGCGCTCCACACCACGCCGTTGCTCGCCGAGCTGGAGGACCGGCTCGGCAAACCCGTGCTGACGGCCACCGCCGTCACCGTCCGGGACGCCCTCGACCGGACCGGCGCCTCGCCGGAGCGTGCCGGGCTTGGAGCGCTCTTCGCGCCTGGGCCTAGGAACCCCCGCCCGCCGAGCTCATCCTCTTCGTGAAGCGCGCCGCGACGTCACGCAGCTTCGTGTTCGTGTGCTGCGACTCGACGATCAGGCGCTGCATCGCCGCGTCCTCGCTCACCCGGTGGATCAGCATCAGCATGCCCTTGGCCTGCTCGATCACCGCGCGCGTCTCCATGGCGTGCCGGAGCTCGTCGGCGAGCAGGCGGGCTTCCCGGTAGCGGCGGGTCAGCCGCAGGACGGTCTCCACGCACAACGTGAACAGCCGCAGCACCTTCGTGTCGAACTCGTGGTAGCCGTGGGCCCCGAAGCCGAACAGCGTGATCGCGCCGACGAGCGTGTCGTCCACCCGCAGCGGCACCGCCAGGTAGCTGCCGACGCCGAGTTCCTTGGCCGCGAGGACGAACTCGGGCCACCGCTCGCCCGTGTCGCCGACCGCGACCCGCACGACCTCGCCCGCGAGTGCCGCGAACAGGCCGGGACCGTCGCCCGCCGCGTACTGCACGTCGTCGATGCGCCGGGCGCGCTCGTCGGTGAAGGCCGCGGTCTGGGTCACGCCGTCGCGGACCACCACGATGCTCGCCAGGTCCGCGTCGGGCACCACCCGGACCGCCTCGCCGCAGACCGCGTCGAGCAACCCCGGCGTGTCGGACACCGACTCGAGGACCCCGACGAGATCGGCCAGGACGACGTTCAGCTCGTCGACCCGCTCCGCCATGCCGTCGCCAGTGGTCGGCACAGCCCCACCCCTCCCCATGCGTCAAGCGGCGAGCACGGGACAGAGCTCGCCAGCAGCGTCAGCAAAGACCACCGCTGGCGTTTCAACGGGTCCGGGAGAACTCTACCGGCCGCCGCGTCCGGTTCGGCGTCGGCCGCGCCGGGTGGTGTCCAGCCGCTGCGGCCGTCGGAGTGAGCCCGGTTTGCCGCCGCGCGCGGCGGGTACGCGATGCGGGCAGAGGGGGCAGGTGAGGAGGCCGTCATGGCCGAACAGGAGAACCACCACGGCTGGGCCCCGGACGTCGCGGGCGACGACCCGACGGCGGCCGAAGCCGCCGACAAGGCCCGCGAGGCGAGCGGCTCACGCGGCTCCGAAGTCGCCGCGGACAGGACGCAGTCCCCGACGGACATGGAGCCGGACTCGAGTGACAGCAGCCGCCGGGGCGCCGAGGAGATCGCGGCCGACGACGGCCGCGAAGCGGAGGGCCACAAGGGTGCGTCGCAGCGCCCGTACGGCTCGGTGGACTGAGCAACCGCACGCGGGCGCTGCGGAAGTCGCGCCCGGCGCCCCCGGTAACCACGCTAGCGGAGGGCACCGACAATTCCGGTGCCGGTCAGGCGTGGTCACCCGCCTTGTCCACAGTGCCGGTCCAGCGCCCCAATGTGGCGTTCGGTGCGTCTGACGCACCGAACGCCACATTGGGTGCGTCTGACGCAACCAACGCCACATTGGGCGCTCCGGCTACCTCGCGACCGCCTGCCAGCGCTGGTTGGCGCCGTTCGTCGGCCGGTACAACCCGATGCGGGCGCCGTCGTCCCGGGACTCGCCGGTGACGTCCAGCAGCTGGCCGTCCGCGGCGTTGACGAACGTCCACGTCCCGTCGCCCGTCGTCGACACCGTCCACTGCGAAGCCGGGTTCGACGTTCCCGCCGGTGCCAGCGTCACCGCACCGCCGGCCGTGCTGAGCACCTGGCCCGTTCCCACGGAAGAGATCGTGAACCGGTCGCGGTTGCCGTAGCGGCCCGTGCGGTCGGTCAGCGTCCAGCGCTGCGCGGCCGCCGACGCGTCCGTCGTGCGCTGGACCAGCGCGCCGCCCTCCGCCGACAGGGACTTGCCGCTCTGCACGCCGGTGAACGTGAACGGCTTGCCCGATCCCAGCCCGGTGCCCGCGGCCGTCGAGGAGACGCCGTCGACCAGGAACGTCGTCACCGAGCGCGCCGGGACCCGCAGCGTGGCGTGGGCCGACGTCACCCGGACGGCTATGCCGCGGCGAAGGGCACCGGTGACGTCGGTGACGACCGGCGTCACCGAAGCGCCGGGCCGGACGCACCCGAACCCGGACAGGTCCAGCGTGACGTCCTGCTCCGCCGTGCCCGAGTTGACGTGGACCACCGAAGACAGGTTCTCCCCGCGCATCGCGGCGGTCGACGCGGAGTCGTTCGACGCGATCAGCCGGTCACCCGGCCGGATGTAGTGGGTGAAGTTCCGCATGGTGTCGAACTTCGTGTTCGTCCGGATAGGACAATCGGAAGACTCGCAGTTGAACGGAACCTGGATCTCGCCCCAGTTCATCCCGGCCGCGGACTCCCCGCCGGGCTTCATGTTGTCGTAGTCTTCGATCGGCTGCCAGCTCACCCACGCGCTCGGTTCGAGCAGGCGCAGGTCGTCGGTGATCTGGCCGGCCAGCCCGAGCCCCGGGTCCATGCTGGTGAAGTCCTGCCGGTCGAGCCAGCTGCCGCCGACCTCGCTCATCCACAGCGGCTTCGACGCGCCCTTCGCGATGTCCCGCGGGATCGGCCGGTTGCCGGTGCCGTAGGTGTGGACGTTCAGCCGCCCGGCCGCCGTGCGAGCCGCGGAAGACCAGCCGTTCCAGTCCGCGGCGAAGATGTCCGGGTTGGTTTCGTCGGGTGCGGAAACCACCTTCCCGGGCAGCGCCGCGGCCATTGCCGGGATCAGCTGCGACTGGACCGACGGCCCGATGTGCGCACCTTCCTGGCGCCCGCCGGTCGGGTTGCCGTCGGCGCCGAGGGTCGTCTTCCAGTAGTTCGTGTTGGGCTCGTTCAGCGGGTTCACCGACGCGAACTTGATGCCGTGCGCGCGTTCCAACGTCCGCACCACCTGCGCCAAATACGCCGTGAAGTCACCGATCTTGTCCGGACGCAGCTGTTCGTCGGTCGCGGTGAAGCCGCCGGAGACGTACCCCGAAACGGTCTGGAAGTACGGCGGTGAGTTGCTGAACGCCTCCCACTTCGTGACGCGGTTCTTGATGCGGTCCACCCACCAGCGCTGGTTCGGGTCCGCGGCGGCGTTGAACTCGGCGGCGTCGCCGGGCGTCCACCAGTCCTTGTCGGCACGGGTCGTCCCGGCCGGCGCCTTCCACCAGCCCGGCACGGCGCCACCCGGACGCAGGTACGACGGGACGTCCGGGGCGTTGCCGCCGCCGATGTTGAACCGGGCGATGTTCAGGTTCAGCCCACCCGGTCCGAAGACCAGGTCGGCCAGCTTGTTCCGGACCGAGTCGGGATAGCCGCCGGTCGCCTCGGCCATCCACGCCAGGCTCGAGCCCCAGCCCTCGAATGGCTGCTGCCGGTAGGCCGGGTCGGGCTTCACGGTCACCGCGGTGGCCGCGAACGCCGGTGCAGCCGTGACCCCCGACGCCGCTATCGGTACACAAAGGATGGTGAATAAACGCCGGAACGTGCGGTTCATCGTCGAACTGCCCTTCGTTTCGGTGAAGAACTTCCTCAGGCCTCGGTGTGTCCCAGCAGCGGCCGCGGCACGAACCGGGCCGCCGGGTCGAGCATCGTGTCCAGTTCGAGCACGACGAGTTCGTTGGCCCCCGCGCGGACCACCGGGCCCGGGACGTACAACGTCCGCTGCGGCCCACGTCGCCAGTACCGGCCGAGCGGGAACCCGTTGAGCCACACGAGGCCCTTGCCCCACTCCCCGGTGTCGAGGAACAGATCGGCGGACGTCTCGATCTCGAACGACGCGCGCAGCAGCACCGGCCCGGCGACGGGTCCCTCCACAGTGGACGCTGTCACCGGCGAAGGCAGCGCGGACAGGTCGAGCGGCAGCACGTCCCAGCCGGCCAGCGGCTCGCCGTGCAGCGTCGCGCCGCCGATGATGCCCTTCGCCTCGCCGATCCGCGGGCCGTAGTCGACGCGTCCCTGGTCCTCGACCAGCACCAGCAGCTCGCCGTTCGCCCGCGGCAGCGCGAGCGCGCGGTCGTGGTGCTCGCGCAGCAACGTGCCGACCGCGGCGCCGTCGAAGAACACCGTCGCGCGGTCGCGGACCTCGCCGAACGTCAGGACGCCCGGCCGGTCACCCGAGACGGACGTGCGCAGCAATGCCAGTCGCGGCATCGGCGTCAGGTCGTCGAACGTGGGCAGCTCCTCGTGGAACTCCCAGGTGCCCCACCGCTCCGGGGCGTCGAGCAGCCGGACGGGGTCACGCAGCACCGATGCGAAAACCGGCGCGGGCCGGGCCGGCGGCGGAACGGAGTCCGGCACCTTGTGGTAGCGCGCGATCACGTCGCGGAAGGCGTGGTACTTCGGCGTCGGGTCGCCGGCTTCGTCCAGCGGCGCGTCGTAGTCGTACGACGTGACCAGCGGCTGGTAGACACCCTTGTCGTTCGCGCCGCTGGTGAACCCGAAGTTGGTGCCGCCGTGGAACATGTACAGGTTGACCGACGCGCCCGCGGCGAGCAGCGTGTCGAGCTCGGCCGCCGCGTCCGCGGCCGACGTCGTGTGGTGGTGCGCGCCCCAGTGGTCGAACCAGCCGTTCCAGAACTCGCTGCACATCAGCGGCCCGGTGGGCTGGTGGGCCCGCAGGATCGCGAGCCGCGCCTCGGCGTTCGAGCCGAAGGAGGCCGTGCGGTGGAGTCCGTCCAGGCTGCCCGCTTCGAGCATGTCCGGCTGGTCCACCGTGGTCAGCGGCACGGTGATGCCCGAGGCCCGCGTGTGGTCGGCCAGCGCCCGCAGGTAGCGCTTGTCGTCACCGAACGCGCCGTACTCGTTCTCGACCTGGACCAGCAGCACCGGCCCGCCGCGGTCGACCTGGTGCGGGACGACGACTTCGTAGACCCGCGCGAGGTATTCGCGCACCGCATCGAGATAGCGGGGCTCGTACCGGCGGACCCCGACCGACGAGTCGCGGAACAGCCACGCCGGCAGGCCGCCGTTGTCCCACTCCGCGCAGATGTACGGGCCGGGCCGGACGATCGCGTACATCCCGGCGTCGGCGACCAGCCGCAGGAACCGGTCGAGGTCGAGCCCGCCGGTCAGGTCGAACTCGCCCGGTGAGGGAGCGTGCGCGTTCCACGGGACGTACGTCTCGATGGTGTTCAGGCCCATCCGCCGGGCCTTGTCGATCCGGTCGGCCCACAGGTCCGGGTGCACGCGGAAGTAGTGCAGGGCACCGGAAAGGATCCGGAACGGCCGGCCGTCGAGCAGGAAGTCGGTCTCCCCGATGACGAACTCAGGCATGGCCGCCCGCCTCCGGGCACAGCTGGAGCACGGTCCAGGACAACGGTGGCAGCGTCATGGTGATGGTCGTCCCCCCGGGGTCGGACGTCACGGCGGTGCCGGGCAGGGGCACCGGCCGGACCGGTTGTGAGTCGGCGGTGTTGACGGCGTGGCGCGTCTCGCCGTCGGGTGTGGTGAGGGTTTCGACGGCGTACACGCCGTACCGCGCGCCGCGCAGGCGCAGCCGGACCTCGGTCGGCGACGCCGTGGCCCGGTTGGTGAGGAACACCGCGCCGCGCCCGCAGTCCCCGGCCGTCGCGGCGACGTCGACGAGGTCGACTTCGCCGTGCTGCGCGGTGCGGATGCGCTCGCCCTCGACGGTCAGGCGCAGGCTCACCCCGCTCGCCAGCGCGGCGACCTGCCGGAACGGGTGGAACGTCGTCTGCCGCCACGCCGGGCCGCCGGGCTCGGAGCGGATCGGCGCGATGACGTTCACCAGCTGCGCCTGGTTCGCCATGGTGACGCGGTCGACGTTGCGCAGCAGCGAACTGAGCAGCGAGCCGACGACGACCGCGTCGGTGACCGTGTAGGTGTCCTCGATGATCCGCGGGTGCTCACGCCAGCCGCCCTCGGCGAGCCGCGCCTGGTCGACCTCGTTCCAGCGGCGCAGGTCCCAGACGTTCCACTCGTCGACGCTGATCCCGATCTTCTTGTCCAGGCCCAGCTCGGCGAGGGTCTCGTCGACGATCCCCGCCGTCGTGCGGATGTAGCGGTCCAGCGCGGCGCCGCTGGCGAGGTAGCTGTCGGTGTCGCCGTGCAGCTCCTGGTAGTAGGCGTGCAGCGAGATGTGGTCGACCAGCTCCGCGGTGTGGCGCAGCACCGTGCGTTCCCACGAGCCGAACGTCGGCATGTCCGCGTGCGAGCTGCCCGCGACGACCAGTTCGACGTCCGGGTCGATCATCCGCATGACCCGCGCCGTCTCGGCGGCCAGGCGGCCGTACTCGTCGGCGGTCTTGTGGCCGATCTGCCACGGGCCGTCCATCTCGTTGCCGAGGCACCACAGCTTGAAGCCGAACGGGCGGTCGGCGCCGTTCGCGCGCCGCCGCTCGCTCAGTTCCGTACCACCCGCGTGGTTGCAGTACTCCAGGACGTCGACGGCTTCCTGGATGCCGCGGGTGCCGAGGTTGACCGCGTACATCACCTCGGCACCCGCGGCTTCGGCCCACCCGACGAACTCGTGCAGGCCGAAGCGGTTGGATTCCACGCTGTGCCAGGCCGGGTCGAGCCGGGCGGGCCGCTCCGGTCCGACGCCGTCTTCCCAGCGGTAGCCGGAGACGAAGTTGCCGCCGGGGTAGCGGACCACGGTCGGCCCGAGTTCCCGCACCAGCTCCAGGACGTCACCGCGGAACCCGCGATCGTCCGCGGTGGCGTGTCCCGGCTCGTACAGTCCCGTGTAGACGGACCGGCCCATGTGCTCGACGAACGAGCCGAAGAGCCGACGCGGGACCGGGCCGATGACCTGGGCGGCGTTTCCCACGTCACCTTCGATGTGGACCGTCATCCGGCGCTGACCGTGAAGCCCTGCTGGTTGCCGTAGTCGACGATCGCCTGCTGCCAGGCCGCCAGCCCGGCGTCGAGCCCGGTGGCGTTCAGGTAGGCCTTGCCGGCGGTGTCGCTGAAGACGCTGTTGGCGTAGGTCTGGTACGGCAGGTAGGTCCAGCCCGGCGCGACGTCCTTCGACGCCTGGGTCAGCACCTGGTTGATCTTCTGGCCACCGAAGTACGGCACGGCCTGGTCGACGAACGCGGGCGAGGTCAGGTCGGCCGTGGTGGACGGGAAGCCGCCGCTCTTGATGAACGGCTGGACGCCGCCGTCGTGGTTGAGCCAGCGCACGAACCCCGCGGCCAGCGCCGGGTTGGCGCTCTGCTTGAGCACCGACTGCGTGCTACCGCCGTTTTCCGCGGTGACGGCCTTCTGCCCGTCGTAGGTCGGCATCGGCGCGACCGCCCACTTGCCGCTGCCACCGGGCACCGACGAGATGAAGTTGCCCGGCATCCAGGCGCCGGTGACGAGGGAGGAGATGGTGCCGTCACCGAGGGCGCGGAACCAGTCGTCGGACCACTCCTTGACCGGGGCGAGCAGCTTGCCCTGGATCAGCTGGTCCCACATGGCGGTCCACTTCTTGGTGCCCGCGTCGGCGAAGTTCACCTTCACGTTCCGGCCGTCGACGCTGACCGGGTGCCCGCCGGCCTGCCAGATCATGCTCAGCGCGAACCCGGGGTCACCGGTGTCCGAGGTGATGTACTTGGTGGGATCGGCGGCGTGCAGCTTCTTCGCCGCGGCGATGTACTCGTCCCACGTCTTCGGCACGGCGATGCTGTTCTTGTCGAAGACTTCCTTGTTGTAGAACAGCGCCATCGGGCCGGAGTCCTGCGGCAGGCCGTAGACCCCGTTGCCGTTCTTGACCTGGGCCCACGTCGAAGCGCTGTAGTCCTTTTCGAACGACCCGAAGCCGTACTGGTTCAGGTCGGCCAGTGAATCGGTAAGCGCGAACTGCGGGAGGGCGTAGTACTCGATCTGCGCGACGTCCGGCGCGCCGGAGCCGGCCTTGATCGCGTTCTGCAGCTTGGTGTACTCGTCCTTGTTCGTCCCGGCGTTGACGTAGTTCACCTTGACGTTCGGGTACTCCTTCTCGAACGCGGCGACCTGGTCCTTGGCCGAGGGCGTCCAGCTCCAGTACGTGATCGACCCGCCGGCCTTGAGCGCGGCGTCGACGGAGTCCTGGGTCCCGGTGGCGGCGGCGGGCCCGGACGTGCTCCCGGACGAGCAGCCGACCGCGAGGGCGGCGGCGAGCGCCACGGCGGCGAACGCCTTGGCGCGACTGCGGATACGTGACATCGAGTGTCCCTTCACGACGGTGTGACGGCTCATTGCTTGACGCTCCCCGCGCTCAGCCCCGATTGCCAGAACCGTTGCATGAACAGGAAAGCGATGACGAGGGGGATGATGGTGAGCAGCGACCCGGTGAGCACCAGGTTGAAGATCGGTTGCGCGCCGGCGCCGTTCGCCTGCGCGCTCCACTGGTTGAGCCCGACGGTCAGCGGGTACCACTTCGGTTCGCTGAGCATGATCAGCGGCAGGAAGTAGTTGTTCCAGGTCTGCACCATCGTGAACAGCGCGACCGTGACGATCCCGGGCACCAGCTGGCGCAGGGTCACGGTGACGAAGATCCGGAACTCCCCCGCGCCGTCGATCCGCGCCGCCTCCATCAGCTCGTCCGGGATGGCGTCGGCGGCGTAGACCCAGATCAGGTAGAGGCCGAACGGGCTGATCAGCGACGGGATGATGACGGACAGCGGCGTGTTCGTCAGCCCGAGCTTGCTGAACATCAGGAAGGTCGGCACGGCGAGCGCCGTCGTGGGGACGGCCACGGCGCCGAGGACGATCGCGAACACCGCCCGGCGGCCGGGGAAGCGGTACTTGGCCAGGCCGTAGCCCGCCGCCGTCGCGAGGATCGTCGCGCCGCCGGCGCCGACCACGACGTACAGCAGGGTGTTCCCCAGCCAGCGGAAGAAGATCCCGTTGTTGTACGAGAACGTCTGGCCGATGTTGTCGAAGAGGGCGAACGGGCCGCCGAAGGACAGGCCCGACGTCGAGAACAGCGCCGGCTGGGTCTTGGACGCGTTGATCACCAGCCACACCAGCGGAATCAGGGTGTAGACCAGGTACAGGGCCATGACGGCCGTGAGCGTGCGCGACTTGCGGGGCCGCGTCACCGAGAGCGTGGCCACGTCACATCCCCTTCCGGGAGCCGCGCAGCTGCACGACGTAGGCGATGATCGCGGTGATCACGCCCATCACGATCGCGACCGTGGCGGAGTAGTTGTACTGCTGACCGGCGAAGGAGAGGTTGTAGGCATACATGTTGGGCGTGTAGAAGGTGCCGATGATGTTCGGCACCAGGTTGCGCATGATGTTCGGCTCGTTGAACAGCTGGAAGCTGCCGATGATCGAAAAGATCGTCGCGATCACGATGGCCCCGCGGATCGCGGGGAGCTTGACCGACCGGATCACGCGGAACGTGCCGGCGCCGTCGATCGCGGCCGCCTCGAACAGCTCCGTGGGGATCACCTTCAGCGCGGAGTAGAAGATCAGCATGTTGTAGCCGACGAACTCCCAGGTGACGACGTTGCCGATCGAGGTGAGCAGCCAGTTCTGCGACAGCGGCTTCACCGCGTCGGTGCCGAGCAGGTGGTTGAGGTCGGCGGCCAGTCCGAAGTGGTCGCCGTAGATGAAGCCCCACATCAGCGTGGCGACCACGGCGGGCACCGCGTACGGCAGGAAGATCACGATCCGGAAGAACCCGGCGCCGTGCAGCCGGGCGCTGTCGATCGCCAGTGCCGCGACCAGCGCGAGCAGCAGCATGATCGGCACCTGCACGGCGAGGAACACCAGGACCCGCTGGAAGGCCTCCCAGAACTTCGGGTCGCCGAGCACCTGCGCGTAGTTGTCGGCGCCGACGAACACCGTGCCGCCGAAGAAGGCCTGGTCGCGGAAGAGGCTGAGCACGAACGCGTACACGACCGGCGCGATGAACGTCAGCGCGAACACCAGCATGAAGGGGGCGACGAAGAGCCAGCCTCGCCACTTCCGCCGCGGCCGACGGGCCGGCGGCGCCGGGCGTGCGGGCACCGGGACGGGCGGAGCCGCTGTGGACGTCATCGTCTTCTCCGGTGTTGCAGATGTTTACGTCAACATGGACGGTCGGAGGGTAACGTGTTGACGTAAACATGTCCAGGACACCCGAGGAGACCCCGTGACCGCTGCATCCCCGCGCCGTGGACCGTCGATGGCGGACGTCGCGCGCGAGGCGGGCGTGTCCGGCCAGACGGTGTCCCGCGTGGCGAACGGCAAGACCAATGTGGACGACGCCACCCGCGAGCGCGTCCTCGCCGCGATGCGCCGGATCGGCTACCGCCCCAACAGCGCGGCCAGGGCGTTGCGCAACGGCAAGTTCCGCAGCATCGGCGTGATCATTTCGGCGCTGCCGACGTTCGGCAACAGCCGCACGCTCGACGCCATCGCGGCGGCGGTCGTCCCGGAGGGATTTTCGATCATCCTGATGCCGGTGACGCGCCCGACGCAGGGCGAGGTGACGGGGGCGTTCAGCAAGCTGAACGAGCAGGCCGTCGACGGGGTGATCATCCTGATCGAGCAGCACCAGCTCGACCAGAGCGAAATCGAGCTGCCGCACGGGCTTCCGGTGGTGGTCATCGATTCGAGCGCGAGGTACGCCTACCCGGTGGTCGACACCGACCAGGCCGACGGCGCCGCCACGGCGACCCGCCACCTGCTGGAGCTGGGGCACCCGACGGTGTGGCACATCGCCGGGCCGCCACAGTCCTATTCGGCCGAGCGCCGCCGGAAGTCCTGGCGAGCCACCTTGGAACTGGCGGACGCTTACGTCCCCCCGGTTCTGGTGGGCGACTGGTCTCCGGCGTCGGGGTACGAGGCGGGGTTGACGCTGGCCGCCGACCCTTCGGTGACGGCGGTGTTCGTGGCGAACGACCAGATGGCCCTGGGACTGTTGCGCGCGCTGCACGAGACGGGCCGGTCGGTACCGGGCGACGTCAGCGTGGTCGGGTTCGACGACATGGAGGAGTCGGCCTGCTTCTGGCCCCCGCTGACGACGATCCGCCAGTCGTTCGAGGCAGTCGGGCGGCACGCGGTTTCGGCGCTGCTGGCGGAGATCGAGACGGGTGCGGAGGTCGGTGAGCCGGTGACGGTGCCGACGGAGCTGGTGCTCCGTTCGAGCACCGCGCCGCCGCCCGCCTGACCTCCCGTCCCGCGGCGACGTGCCGAAATTGTCGGTGCCCGCCGGTAAAGTAGAAAACGGGGGGCGCCCCTGCGGCCGGGGTCGAAGCGGCCGGCGGTGGGGGTGAGCCGACCCCGGGCACGCGAACCGACCCTTCGCACGCCAACCGACTCTCAGAGCACGCGAACTGACCCTCCGCACGCGAACTGACCCTGCGGCACGCCAGCCGACCCTCCACGTACACAAGCCGATCCTCCAGGCACGTCAGCCGACCGTTCGCGCACGCGAGCCGACCCTCCAGGCACGTCAGCCGACCCCTGCGGCACGCCAACCGACCCTCCACGTACGCGAGCCGACCCTCCGCACGCGAGCCGAACCTGCGGCACGCCAGCCGACCCTCTACGTACGCGAGCCGCCCCTTAAGGCACGTCAGCCGACCCTCGCAGCAAACGAGTCGACCCGCCAGACACGCGAACGACCCTCCAGGTACGTGAACCGGCCCGCCGAGTGCGCGAGCCGAGCTTTCGTTTCAGCGGGCGGAAGCCGGGGCATTACTGGCCACCAAGCCGGGACCGCCGGTTCCGCGAATGTCGCAGTGGTGTGGACCATTCGGCCCTACCGCAGCAGAAACGAGGCGTCATGCTCGCCATCCTCGCCGCCGTGCTCTTCGGGCTCGCCCTGCTCATGGAGCTGGCCGGGTTCGGCCTCGGCCCGATCATCACCACCAGCACCCTCACCACCGCCGGGCTGCTGTGCGTCGCGCTGCACCTGGCCGGCGTCGCTACCGACCGGTCGCGCTTCAGCCGCAGCCGCCGCCGTCGCTAGCGCGGGACGTCCGGTGCAGGTGACGTGCTGAAGGGGACCTTCACCGCAGCTGATGCGAGGAAAGTCCCCTTCAGCTCAGCTCGCCGCGGACTCGTGCGCGCGCTGCAGCACCTGGGTGAACACCTCGGGTGCCTGGGCGCCGGCGACGCCGAACCGCTGGTCGATCACGAAGAAGGGCACCCCGGTCGCGCCGAGCGCCCGCGCCTGCTCGCCGTCCGCCGCCACTTCGGCTTCGTAGGCGTCCGACTCGAGGACCGCGCGGGCCTCGGCGGCGTCGAGCCCGGCTTCGGCGGCCAGCTCTACCAGCGAGTCACGGTCGAACAGCGACCGCCGTTCGGTGAAGTGCGCGCGGTAGAACCGGTCGACGACGGCGTCGGCCAGCCCGCGCTCGCCGGCCAGGTGCACCAGGCGGTGGCCGTCGACGGTGTTTCCCATGTGGACGCCGTCGAGGTGGTACTCGAGACCGTCGGCGGCCGCACGCTGTTCCATCTGCGCTTCCATTGCGTCGGCTTCTTCGAGCGTCCGGCCGTACTTCTCGGACAGCACCTCGCGCGTCGGCCGGGAGGTCCCGCGCGGGAACGCCGGGTCGAGCTGGAACGAGTGGTGCACGACCTCGACGTCGGCACCGAACTCGGCGACCGCCTGCTCGAAGCGGCGCTTGCCGAGATAGCACCAGGGACAGATGAGGTCGGACCAGATGTCTACGCGCACGACCCCACGCTAACCGCGCGGTGGCACGCACTTCAAAGTAACCGTCGGCGACCTGCGGCGGCGACGTCCAGGCACCGCCGCCCGGACCCCCGAAGCTAGGGTGGGCCGGTGACCGTCTCGACCGACGACATCGTCCGCCACGCGGCGCGGCTGCTGTTCGCCGGCACCCGCCTCGACCTCGGCCGGATGGCCACGGAGCTGGGGATCTCGCGCACGACGTTCTTCCGCCGCGTCGGCAACCGCGACGACCTGATGGGCGCCGGGCTGCGGCTGCTCTCCGACCGGACGTGGCAGCGGGCGCTGGATCGGTGGCACGCCTCCCACGGTTCCTCGGTCCGCACCCCCGAGGGCCGGCTGCGGTGCCTGTGGGTGATGGAGGAGTACCGGCGCGAGGTCGCGGCCAACGAGGGGATGCGCAAGCTGATCGAGGCGGAGTCGGCGGTGGCGTTGCGGGTGCTGACGGACCCCCGCGGCGCGGTCCAGCCGGCTCTCGTCGACGCGCACGTGGAGCTGTTCCGCGCGGACGCCTCGGCGGCGGGGTTGACGCCGCTCGTGGGGTTGCCGGACCTGGCGTTCGCGGTGGTGCGGCTGGGCGAGTCGTTCCTGTACTCGGACGTGCTGGCGGCGCGGACGGTGGACCTGAAGGTCGCGACGACGTTGCTGGACACGTTGGTGCGCGGCGCTTTGGAGCCGGCCCCGGCCCGCTGACGCGTCACTTTCACGAGAAAGTGCGGTCCCCGGCCGCGGCGCAACCGCGGCCGCCTCGGTGGCGCGACGTCATGAACGACTCGTTCATGGCCTCCGACGACAGGAAAGAGCCGTTCACGTCATCGGCTGTCTTCACTGAGCAAGCGCACAGTCGGTCAACTACTCACCCGTTCGGGTGTTGTGGAACATTTCGCTGAAGTGTTTCATAGCAGCACGGGAAAGCGGTTACCCCGCGCCCCGCACGCGGCACCTCCTTCGTTGCCGTGCAACGGTTCCATCGATCCGCCCGCCTGTGTCCGGGCGCGCTTTCGCCTGCCCGGGGAAAGAGAGCGATCCATGTCCGTACTCACCAGCCCGCCGACGTCGTCTGGCTCGGGTGAGAAAGTTTCCCGCCGCCGAGGGTGGCGCGCCAAGACTGCCGGGGTCGTCCTGGCCGCATTCGCGCTGACCACCGGCTTCGCTGCTCCGGCGCCCGCCGCCGCGAACCCCTACGAACGCGGCCCCGACCCGACCAACTCCAGCATCGAAGCCTCGCGGGGCAGCTTCGCCACCAGCACCGTGACCGTCTCGCGGCTGGCCGTCTCCGGCTTCGGCGGCGGCACCATCTACTACCCGACGAGCACGACCGCCGGCACGTTCGGGGCCATCTCGATCGCCCCCGGCTTCACCGCGCTCCAGTCGAGCATCGCCTGGCTGGGCCCGCGGCTCGCGTCGCAGGGCTTCGTGGTCTTCACCATCGACACCCTGACCACCAGCGACCAGCCCGACAGCCGGGGCCGGCAGCTGCTCGCCTCGCTCGACTACCTCACCCAGCAAAGCAGTGTCCGGTCCCGCATCGACAGCACCAGGCTCGGCGTGGTCGGGCACTCGATGGGCGGGGGCGGCACCCTCGAAGCGGCGCGCTCCCGGCCGTCACTGCAGGCCGCGATCCCGCTGACCGGCTGGAACCTGACGAAGAACTGGTCGACGGTCCGCGTACCGACGCTCGTCGTCGGGGCGCAGTCGGACACCGTCGCCCCGGTGGCCTCGCACTCGATCCCGTTCTACACCAGCCTCCCGTCCTCTTTGGACAAGGCGTACCTCGAACTGCGCGGCGCCAGCCACTTCGCGCCCAACTCGTCGAACACGACGATCGCGAAGTACACCCTCTCCTGGCTCAAGCGGTTCATCGACAACGACACCCGCTACGAACAGTTCCTCTGCCCGATTCCGAGCACCAGTCTGTCCATTTCGGACTACCGAGGTAACTGCCCGCACAACGGCTGACAACGCCGGGAGGCGCCGGCGCGTCCGGCGTCTCCCGGTCTCGGGCGCGGTTGGCTTCGGCCGATGGCCCGAACCGCGCGCGACCCGGCCTCTGCGGCAGCCGACCGCAGGCCATGAACGACTCGTTCATGACGCCGGGCGCCAGGGCCCCGGCAAAGTCCCGGTCGAACGCGCCGCCGGCCCACCAAACGTCTTGAATGAGTCATTCAAGTCTTCGGAGGTCCTGAATGAGTCATTCAAGACACGCCGGCTCCCCGGAGCGACCGCCGATCTCGGCCTGGCCACCCGACCTTGCCGAGACCCTGACGCCGGACGCGGTGAAAGACCCTTTCATGACGTCCGCGCCGAGCCGCTGCGGCCGGTAACTTCACGACTTCTGGAAGGCTTCACCGACGCGCCTGAGTCATCCCGGCGCCCAGGACCGTCACAACGTCACGACCACCTTGCCCTTCGCGTGCCCCGCTTCCTGGTACGCGATCGCGGTGCGCAGGTCGTCGAACGGGTAGCTCCGGTCGATCACCGGCGTCAACGCGCCACGCTCCGCCAGCGCGGCCAGCTCACCCAGGACCGCCTTCTTCTCCCGGCAGCCCACCGCATCCGCGAGGACGGCCCGCCGCCGGACCAGCGGACCCGTGGCCAGTGCCGCGAACGCGTGCCTCGCCGGCTGCAGCCAGCGCCCGGCCGGGCCGCCGATGGCCACGAACGTGCCACCCTGGTCCACCACCCGGCGGCACGCCAGGAGCGATCGGCTGCCCGCGATGTCCAGCACGAAGTCGTAGCGCCGGCCGCTGCGGGTGAAGTCCGCCGAGCGGTAGTCGACGACGTGCTCCGCGCCGAGTGATCGGGCCAGCTCGACGTTCGCCGGACTGCAGACGGCGTCGACCTGCGCCCCAAAAGCCCGTGCCAACTGGACCGCGAAGGTGCCGACGCCGCCGGAAGCGCCGTTGACCAGCACTCGTTGCCCGGCTTTCACCCCGCGCAAGGCCAGCAGCGCGGTGACGGCCGCCATCGGCATCGCCGCCGCCTGCTCGTGGGTGAGGTTCGCGGGCATGGGCGCCAGCAGGTCCTCGGGTACGCAGACGTACTCGGCGTAGGCGCCGTTCGGCAGCAGCGCGTAGACGTCGTCGCCGGGGCGGAAGTGCGCGCCGGCCGTCTCGACCCGGCCCGCCAGGTCGCAGCCGAGAATGCCCGCCCGTGGACGGCGCAGGCCGAAACCACCCTGCATCAGCCGCGCGACGTACGGCTCACCTCTCATGAAGTGCCAGTCGTACGGGTTGACCGACGTCGCCCGCACCCGGACCAGCACCTCGCCTTCGGCGGGCACGGGATCGGGGACGTCCTCGTAGGTCAGGCTGTCCGGTGCGCCGTACACGTGCTGGGCCAGGGCTTTCATGTCGCCTCCCGCGATTCTTACGCCGTAAGTCGTACTTCGTAAGCTACGCCGTACAACGTAAGAACGTCAATGGCGCCTTACCTTGTACGATCTTGTGGGTGACGACCGACGCGCGGATCCCCCTCAGCCGCGAGCGCGTGCTGCGTGCGGCGGTCGAGCTCGCCGACGAACACGGGCTGCGCGCGCTGACGATGCGCCGCCTCGCGGAGGAGCTCGGCGCCGAGGCGATGTCGCTCTACTACCACGTGGCCAAGAAGGAAGACGTGCTCGACGGCATCGTCGACGTCGTGGCCGGGGAGATCAACGACGCCGTCGCCCGCGTCGAACCGGCGCCGGAGTGGAAACCCGCGGTGCGGCAGCGGATCCTCACCGCGCGCCAGGTGTTCCTCCGGCACCGCTGGGCGCCGGAGCTGTTCGAGACGAGGTCGTCGACGAGCACCGCGGTCCTGCGCTACTACGACGCGCTGGTCGGCCTGATGCGCGAAGGCGGGTTCTCCTACGACCTGGTCCACCACGCCCTGCACGCGCTCGGCAGCCGCGCGCTCGGGTTCAGCCAGGAGCTGTTCGACCCGAGCGCCGGCCAGTCGGCCGACGTGCCGGTGGACCTGGCCTGGCAGCTGCCGAACCTGGTCGGGATGCTCAGCGAGATCGCCCACGACGACCCGCATTCGACGCTGGGCTGGTGCGACGACCAGGCGGAGTTCGAGTTCGGCCTCGACGTCATCCTCGACGGCTTGGACCGCCTGCGCGAACGGGGTTGATCCGTCCACCAGGTGGGACCGCCGCCCGGCCGGAGGCAGAATCGGCGATGTGTCGCGACCACTGCGGAAGCTCGGCTTCCTGACCATCGGCCTGTTCGACCCCGCCGACCCGCGGCGGGGGCACGAGTCGACCCTCGAGATCATCGAGCTCGGCGAACAGCTCGGATTCGACAGCGCCTGGGTGCGGCACCGGCACCTGCAGCACGGCATCTCGTCGCCGGTCGCCGTGCTCGCCGCGGCTTCGCAGCGGACCCGCCGGATCGACCTCGGCACCGCCGTCATCCCGCTCGGCTGGGAGAACCCGCTGCGGCTCGCCGAGGACCTGGCCACCGTCGACCTGCTCTCCGGCGGCCGGCTCAACCCGGGGATCAGCGTCGGCCCGCCGATGCGCTACGACGAGGTCAAAGGCGCTCTCTACCCGGATACGGCCGACGCCGAGGACTTCTCTTACGACCGCGTGCGACGGCTGCTGGACTTCGTGCGCGGCGAGCCGGCGACCGGCTTCAGCGGCACCGAAGGCTTCGAGGTCTTCTCCGACCGGGTCCAGCCGCAGGCACCCGGGCTCGGCGACCGCCTCTGGTACGGCGGTGCGAGCCTGCGCTCGGCCGAATGGGCCGGCGAGCACGCGATGAACTTCCTGACCAGCAGCGTGGTCAAGGCCGACGGCGGGAGCACGGACTTCGCCGAGATCCAGCTGTCGCACATCCGGACGTTCCGCGAGCACCACCCGGCCGGCGAAGCGGCCCGCGTCTCGCAGGGCCTGGTCGTCATCCCGACCGACAGCGCGACCCCGAGCAGAGCGCGAAATACGAGGCGTACGCCGAGAAGCGGCTTCCCCGCACCGCGGAACCGCAGGGCCCGGCGCGGATGCTGTTCTCCCCCGACTTCGTCGGCAGCTCGGCCGAGATCGCCGACCGGCTCGCCGCGCACGCGGCGTTCCGCGAGGTCGATGAGGTGGCTTTCGCCCTGCCGTTCACCTTCGAACACGAAGACTACGTGCAGATCCTCACCGACCTCGCGGAACGCCTCGGCCCGGAGCTCGGCCGCGACTAGCTGCCGGCCTACTTGTTGGTGCCCGGGGTCAGCACCTTGTCGATCACGAAGACCGTGGCGTTCTTCGTGGGGATGTTGCCGCACAGGATCTTCGCGCCGTTGACGGTCATGTTCTCGCCCGAGCCCTCGATCTTCAGCGGGCCACCGGCGGTGTTCAGCGACTCCAGCGAACCGGCCGACTCGAGGCCCTTGGCGTCGTAACGCTTGCCGACGACGTGGTACTGCAGGATCGGCGCCAGCTCGGCCGGCTTGCCCGCGAGCTCGTTGAACTTCGCGTCACCGAGAGCGGCGAACGCCGGGTCGGCCGGCGCGAACACCGTGATGGCCTGCTGGCTGTTGAGGGTGTCGACCAGGTTGGTGGCCTTGACGGCCGCCACCAGCTTGGTCAGCAGCGGGTTCGTCGACGCGGCCGACGCGACCGGCTGCGGGCCCATCGAGTCGAGCGAGCCGGGCTCGGACCCCTGCGGCAACTGCGAACAGGCCGGGCCGAAGACGTCGGCGTTGGTGGTCATGCCGTTCGACGCACCCGAGTCGGCGCTGGACGACGGCGCCGCCATCGACGACGACGGCGCGGGGACCGGGGCGCTGCTGGAGCTCCCGGAGGAAGCGGTGTCGCTGCCGCTGCACGCGGTCAGCGAAAGCGCGGCCACGGCGGCGAAACCGATTCCGGCGACACGAAGCTTGGTCACGAAAATCACTCCAAAAAAAGCGGCTGTGAACTTCTTCTTGCGGATGATTCGAGCCCGGCCGGGAACCGGATTGCACCCGAACGGGTGATCCGGGTCACCGCGCGGTGAAATTGATGTTGTGCCACCCGAGGCTCACTTGCTGTGAAAGCATGGCTTCGCGCCACGG
This sequence comes from Amycolatopsis sp. NPDC051371, assembly GCF_040682155.1. Taxonomy (NCBI): domain Bacteria; kingdom Bacillati; phylum Actinomycetota; class Actinomycetes; order Pseudonocardiales; family Pseudonocardiaceae; genus Amycolatopsis; species Amycolatopsis sp. NPDC051371. Next base: position 222,082 of record NZ_JBFBAG010000009.1, on the reverse strand, counting down.
GCCGTCGTCGATCCGCGATTCCGTCTTGATCGGCGCTTCCCGGCCCCAAGCCGCATTTCAGCCAATAGGCCTGACGCGTCTGCCAGGTCGTCACTTCGAGGTCGGTCACCCATTTCGTGGCCGACACATATCCGTACAACCCGGGAATCACCAGCCGCGCCGGAAAACCGTGCTCGATCCGGCAGCGGTTCGCCGTTCATCCCGATGGCGACCGGGCTGCCGGACGTCCAGCCGTCCACACTGGACGAAAAGAGCTGCTCGGCGCCAGGACGCCTAGGAGGGCGGTCACCCAGCGGCTCGGCTTCGGTGCGGGTCCACCGGGCGTCGGGGACCTTCGTTCGGCCGTCGAGGTGCGCATCGCAGTCCCGTCGGATCGCTAGGCCAGGGAGATCCGGGTGACCGCCGGGGTCGTCGGGCCCGCGGACCCGCCGGCGGGCTCGACGGTGATCCCGATCCGGTCGGTACCCGGCGGGAGGTCGGACATCAGCATTTGCGGCTGCAGGAGCCCGGCGGAGTGCGCCTCGCCGGCCCGGATCAGCCACACCTGGTAGACGTGGGCCGCGTCGAGCGCGGGCAGGTCCGCGGCGAGCAGCACCGCCTGGTTCCGGCTGCGCGAGACGACCAGGGTCGCGTGCCCCTCGCCGACGCCCTGGATCGCCGAGGCGTCGGGCGCGGACAACACGGAGTCGACCGGCGCCGGAGGGGCCGAGGTGACGACGCCGACCCCGACCGCGACGACGGCGGCCGCGGCGGCCCCGAACAGGGCGACGCGCAGCCCGAAACCCCTGCGCCGGCCCAGTTCGGGCCGGGGCACCGGAACCCTCGGCGGCAGCTGGCGGGTGCGGGCCACGCCGGCGAGCACCCGCGCCCGCAGCTCCGGCGGCGGTCCCGCGCTCTCGGCCACGCCCAGCCAGGCCCCGGTCGCCCGCAGCTCGGCCACCTCCTGGCGGCACGCCGCGCACTCCCCGAGGTGCCGTTCGAACCCGGCACGCTCCACATCGGACACCGCGTCCAGCGCGTAGGCCCCGGTCAGCGTGTGCAGCTCGGCGGTCATCGATCCACCCCCAGGCAGTCACGCAGCCGGATCAGACCGTCCCGGATGCGGGTTTTCACGGTCCCGGGCGCCACCTTCAGCACCTCGGCGACCTCGGGATAGGTGTAGCCGTTGTAGTAGGCCAGCACGATGGACTCGCGCTGGAGGTCGGTGAGCTGGTCGAGGCACTGCCGCACGCGCTGCTGGTCGAGAGTGGCCAAAGTGGACTCGGTGACCTCGTCGAACGGCCGCCGCACGTCCATCCGGCCCGCCCGCTCCTCGCGGTCGAGCACGGCCTGGTGCGAGCGCACGCGGTCCACGGCCCGGCGGTGGGCGATCGTCAGCACCCACGACAGCGCGCTGCCGCGCTCCGGGACGTACCTCGTGGCCTTGCGCCACACCTCCACCAGCACCTCCTGCGCCACTTCCTCGGCTTGGGCGTGGTTGCGCAGCACGCGCGTCACCAGCCCGAGCACCGGCCCGGCGATGAGGTCGTACAACGCCGCGAAGGCCGGTTCGTCCCCCGCCGCGACGCGCCGCAACAGCTCCTCGGCGCTCGCCGCGGCCACCGGCGCCTCGTCCGGCTGCAGCCGTAGCCGCCCACGCTCACCCATGCCCGGCACCCTCCACCTCACCCTGCTTGTGAGAGGCGTTCGCGGCCGGACGCCGTGGTGGACTGGTGTGCGGTGACGGTTCCCACCCGGACGGTGCAACTCCGGCGCCGGGACCCATCCGCTGACGGAGTGGCTCCGAAAGACCGGCGTCGGGGTTCGAGTAACGGGTCCGGGGGCTCGGCCGACGTCTTGAATGAGTCATTCAGGACGTCCGGCGCCCTGGATGACTCATTCAAGACACTCCGGCGGCGCGGGGGCTCCGAAAGCTCCGGAAGCCACTCTCGACCGCGCCATCACCCTGAGTGAGAACTTGCCCGTTCGGCCACGCTGACGGTGACGTCGGACACTTCTTGATCACCCCAGAGTGTGAAAGTTTTTCGGAACGCTGGGCGTTGAACTCACCATGGGTTATCCCTGGAACAAGACGAAGTTAACCGACGAGTAGCAAAGGCGGTCCCCATGGCCGACCCGCACAGCGTGACCAGTGCCAGCTTCGACTTCGCCCTGCGAACCTTCGGGGCGTCGCCGCGGCCGGTACCGGCCGAGCTGGAGTACGACACCCGTGACCCCTACGCGGTCGCCGTGGTGCTGCACGCCGGCCCGAGCGCCGTCCGGTGGCTCTTCGGGCGCGACCTGCTCGCCGACGGCCTGCTCGCCCGCTGCGGCGACGGTGACGTGCGCGTAGGGCCCGCCGGCGATCCCGCGCTCGTCGTCGTGGAGCTCAACTCCCCCGACGGCGCGGCCGTGCTCGAAGCACCGGCGAAAGAAATCGCGGCGTTCCTCGACCGGACCTACGACGTCATCCCGGCCGGGAACGAGACGGACTGGTTCGACTTCGACGAGGAACTCGCGAAGCTGTCGTACCAGGATTGAGTACCGTCGCGCGGTGAGCTTCTTCCTGACCAAAGTGCTCGCCGCGCTCGACGACGGCGGTGACCGCCCTCTGTTCCACCGGGGTGGCGTCACGACCTACCACCAGGCCCGCGACCGCCTGCGCCGGCTGCACGGTGGCCTCGGTGACACCGGAACCGTCGCCGTCGACCTGCGCAACCGGCCCGAGACGGTGCTGATGCAGCTCGCCGCCCTCCTGCGCGGCGCGACCGTGCTCATGGTCCCGGCGTCGGCGCCGAAGCAGGACCGGCTCGCTGCGGCCAGGGGCGCCACCGTCGTCACCGACCGGCCGCAGGACTGGCCCGACGGCGACGTCCGCACCCTCGACGACCTCGACGGCGAGCCCGAACCGCTCAGCCCGCCGGAGACCGTCGACCTCCTCTTCCCCACCGGTGGCACCACCGGCACCCCCAAGCTCATCCGCCACAGCGGCATCTACGACGGCATGGCGTACATCTTCACGCCGAACCCGGACGGTCCCGGCCGCACCCTGCTCGTCGCGCCGATGACGCACATGACCGGCAACGCCACCGTGCTTGGCGCCCTCCTGCGCCGCGACACCGTCGTCTTGCAAGACGGTTTCGATGCAGGAGCGGTCCTCGACGCGATCCAGGAGCACCGGATCGACACGCTCTCCCTGACGCCACCGCGCCTGGCCGCCGTGCTCGACCACCCGGCGAGGGAAAGCACCGACCTCAGCAGCGTCCGCTCGCTCTCCCTCGGCGCCGCGCCGCTGCCGCCGCACCGGTTCGCCCAGGCCCTGGACGTCTTCGGCCCGGTCGTCGGGCAGGGCTACGGCCTCACCGAGGCCCCGATGATCGCGAGCATCTCCGCCGCCGAGCTGGCCGGCCACCCCGAGCGGCTGGGCTCGGTCGGCCGGATCGTGCCCGGCATGGAAGCGCGGATCACCGACGACGGCGAGGTCGAAGTCCGCGGACTGTCCATGATGGACGGTTATCTCGGCGGCCCGCCGGTCGGCGCCGGCTGGCTGCGCACCGGCGACCTCGGCCGCTTCGACGACGACGGCTACCTCTACCTCCTCGACCGCGCCGACGACGTCGTCGTGGTCGGTGAACACGGCACGAAGGTGCCCTCGACCGTCGTCGAACACGCCCTCGCGGCGCACCCGGCCGTGCGGAGCGCGGCCGTCTTCGGCGTCCCGGGCATCGACGGTCAGCTGCTGCACGCCGTCGTGGTCGCGTCCGGCGACGTGAGCCCCGAAGACCTCCGAGCGCACGCGAGGGAAACCTTCGGCCAGGAGCACTACGTCCCCGCGAGCGTGGACTTCGTCGACGCGCTGCCCCTCACCGCCGTCGGGAAGGTCGACAAGCGGGCTCTCGTTCAGCTCGTGACGGCGCCGTAGGACGACGACCGGACCAGCTTCGCGTACTTCCCGAGCACGCCTTCCGGGAACTTGTTCGGCAGCGGCTCCCAGCCTTCGCGACGGCGGGCCAGCTCGGCCGCGTCGACCAGCAGGTCGATGCTCCGGCCCTTGATGTCGACGGCGATCCGGTCGCCGGTGCGGACGAACGCGATCGGCCCGCCGTCGGCTGCCTCCGGTGCGACGTGGCCGATGCACAGCCCCGTGGTGCCGCCGGAGAAGCGGCCGTCGGTCAGCAGGAGCACGTCGCGGCCCAGCCCGGCGCCCTTGATCGCCGCGGTGATCGCGAGCATCTCGCGCATGCCCGGCCCGCCCTTGGGGCCTTCGTAGCGGATGACGACGACGTCGCCGGCCTGGATCCGGCCTTCGTTCAGCGCCGCCATCGCCTCCTGCTCGCGCTCGAACACGCGCGCCGGGCCTTCGAAGTTGGCCGTGTCGAAGCCCGCGGACTTCACGACGGCGCCGTCGGGGGCGAGCGAGCCGCGCAGGATGGTGATGCCGCCGGTCGGGTGCAGCGGGTTGTCGAGGGTGCGCAGGACCTCCCCGTCGATCGGCTCGGGAGCCAGCTCGGCGAGGTTCTCCGCGACGGTCTTGCCGGTGACGGTGAGCGCGTCGCCGTGGATCAGCCCCTCGTCCAGGAGCGCCTTCATCAGCACCGGGATGCCGCCGTGGCGGTCGATGTCGTTCATGACGTACTTGCCGAACGGCTTGAGGTCGCCCAGGTGCGGGACGCGGTCGCCGACGCGGTTGAAGTCGTCGAGAGTCAGCTCGACCTTCGCCTCGTGCGCGATGGCGAGCAGGTGCAGCACGGCGTTGGTCGAGCCGCCGAGGGCCATGATGACGGTGATCGCGTTCTCGAACGCTTCTCGCGTGAGGATGTCGCGGGCGGTGATGCCCTTTTCGAGCAGCCCGACCACGGCTTCCCCCGAAAGATGCGCGTAGTGGTCGCGACGGCGGTCCGCGGACGGCGGCGCGGCCGACCCCGGCATGCTCATCCCCATCGCTTCGGCCGCCGACGCCATCGTGTTCGCCGTGTACATGCCACCGCAGGCGCCCTCGCCGGGGCAGATGGCGCGTTCGATGCGGTCCAGGTCGTCGGTCTTGAGCCGGCCTGCCCGGCAGGCGCCGACGGCCTCGAAGGCGTCGATCAGCGTGACGTCCTTCTCGGTGCCGTCGGTGAGCTTCACCCAGCCGGGGGCGATGGTCCCGGCGTAGAGGAACACCGACGCCAGGTCGAGCCGGGCCGCGGCCATCAGCATGCCCGGCAGCGACTTGTCGCAGCCGGCCAGCAGGATCGAGCCGTCGAGCCGCTCGGCCTGCATGACCGTCTCGACGGAGTCCGCGATGACCTCACGCGACACGAGCGAGAAGTGCATCCCGTCGTGGCCCATGGAGATGCCGTCGGAGACGGAGATCGTGCCGAACTGCAGTGGGTAGCCGCCGGCCGCGTGCACGCCTTCCTTGGACGCCTGCGCCAGCCGGTCGAGGGACAGGTTGCACGGCGTGATCTCGTTCCACGAGCTGGCGACGCCGATGATCGGCTTGCGCCAGTCGCCGTCCCCCATCCCGACGGCGCGGAGCATGCCGCGGGCGGGCGCGGCCTCGATCCCGTCGGTCACCGTGCGGCTGCGGGGTTTCGGGTCGATGGTCATCTCAGCGGGCCTCCGATACGACGTTCGGACGCACTGCAGCCTACCCGGGTCCGCGCGGTCCGCTGGCCGGAACGATTCGCTTCCCCGGCCCGGGCGAACCGGCGAAAACTCGGCGCAATGATCGCCGCGGCTTTGATCAACACAGTGGTGTGGGGCACGGGCAACGTCGGCCGTGCGGCAATCCGGGCCGTCGACGCCCATCCGGCACTGGAGCTCACGGCGGTGCTCGTCCACGACCCGGCCAAGGTCGGCAAGGACGCGGGCGCGCTGGCGGGTGTCGGAGACTTGGGCGTCGCGGCCACCGACGACATCGACGCCGTGCTGGCCTCGAGCCCGCGAGCCGTGGTCTACGCCGCTTCGGGGGACGTCCGGTTCGACGACGCGCTCGCCGACATCGTCCGCGCGGTCGGGACGGGCGCGGTCGTCGTAACGCCGGCCCTCTACCCGCTCTACGACCAGCGCAACGCGCCGCCCGAGCTGCGCGACCCGGTGCTCGCGGCGATCAAGGAGGGCAGCGGTTCGCTGTTCGTGTCCGGCGTCGACCCCGGCTGGGGCAACGACGTGCTGCCGCTGCTGATCAGCGGGCTCGGCACGGACGTCGACGTCATCCGCTGCCAGGAGATCTTCGACTACTCGACCTACGAGCAGCCCGACTCCGTCCGGTACCTGGTCGGCATGGGCCAGCCGATGGACTACGACCCGCCGATGCTGATGACCGGCGTCCCGTCGATGGTGTGGGGCGGACAGGTCCGGCTGATCGCGCGCGGCCTCGGCGTCGAGGTCGACGAACTCCGCGAGACGCTGCAGCGGCGACCCCTCGAGGAAACCGTCTCCACGCGGACCATGGGCGACTTCGAAAAGGGCACGCAGGGCGCGGTGCGGTTCGAGGTCCAGGGCATCGTCGACGGCGAGCCGCGGATCGTCATCGAGCACGTCACGCGCATCCACCCGTCGTGCGCGCCGGACTGGCCGACCCCGCCCAGCGGCGACGGCGCTCACCGCGTGATCATCGAAGGCCGGCCGCGCATCGAGGTCAGCGTCGAAGCGAGCGACGAGGGCGAAAACCGGTCGGCGGGCGGCAACGCGACCGCCGTCGGCCGGCTCGTCGGCGCGATCGACTGGCTGGCCGAGGCGGAACCCGGTCTCTACGACGCACTCGACGTCCCGCTGCGCCCGGCAGCCGGCAAGCTCGGAAGGAGGCGCTCGTGAACATCGACATCCCCGAGGGCAAGGACCCGATCGGGTACGTCTGGGGCGAGATGGTGCCCGGCATCGGGATCGCCGCGTCGCAGTTCTCGCTGGCGGTCTACGCGCACACGACGTTGGGACTGCGGGAGTTCGAGGCCGCGCGGCTGCGGATCGCGCAGATCAACGGGTGCATCTTCTGCCTCGACTGGCGCACCGAGCGCGACGGCGTGAAGGTCGAGCCGGAGTTCGCGGACGCGGTCCTCGACTGGCGCACCACCGAACTCTTCGACGACCGGACGCGCCTCGCGGCGGAGTACGCCGAGCGCTACGCCGAGGACCACCACAACCTCGACGACGAGTTCTGGAAGCGGATGGGTGAGCACTACACGCAGCAGGAGATCGTGGAGCTGAGCATGAGCCTCGGTGCGTGGCTGGCCTTCGGCCGCCTCAACCACGTCCTCGGCCTGGACACCGTCTGCGTCCTGCCGTCCCACCGGTCGTGAGTGAGAAACAGTGTTCTAACCCTGTTTCTCACTCACGACCCGGTGCGCAGGCCCTCGAAAGCCACCTTGCACACCGCGTCCGCCACCTCGGTCGCCGACGACCCGCGCCGCGGCTTGTACCACTCGATCAGCGAGTTCACCATGCCGAAGATCAGCCGCGCGGTCACCGCCGGGTCGACGTCGGGGCGGATGTCGCCTTCCGCCTCGGCCTGCTTCACCAGGTCCGTCACCAGCAGGTCGAACTCGCGCCGGCGGGCCAGGGCCGCCCGCTCGACCTTCGTGTTGCCGCGCACGCGCAGCAGCAGCGTCACGAACGGCAACCGGTCGGCCAGCACCAGCACGCTGCCGCGCACCAGGTGCTCCAGCCGGTCGACCGCGCGCCCGTCCAGCTCGGCCGTCTCCGCCGCGACCGCGAACAGCCCGTCCAGCGCGCGGTCCACCGCCAGCCGCAGCAGCTCCTCCTTGCTGGGCACGTGGTGGTAGATCGCCGACTTCGTGATGCCGAGCTTGCGGGAGAGGTCCTCCATGCTCGTGCCGTCGTAGCCGCGCTCGTTGAACAGCTTCACCGCCACCTGCAGCAGTGATTCGAGGTCGTAGCCGGGGCGCCCGCGCCGGGGCGCCGTCACGGCTTCTCCCGCTGGTCGACGATGCGCCGCATCTTGCCCATGGACCGTTCCAGGGTGTCCGGGTCGACGACGTCCACCGACACCGTCACGCCGACGCCGTCCTTGACGCCGGCGACCAGGGCGGACGCCGCGCGCTCCCGGGAAGCGGCCGAAGCGTCGTGGCGCGCCTCGACCAGCACGGTCAGGTGGTCGAGCCGCCCGCGCGTGGACCGGAGGAGCTGGAAGTGCGGGCTCAGCCCGGCCGTGCGCAGCACGATCTCCTCGATCTGCGTCGGGAAGACGTTGACCCCGCGCAGGATGATCAGGTCGTCCGTGCGGCCGGTGACCTTGTCCATCCGCCGGAACGCGGGGCGCGCGGTCCCCGGCGACAATGCCGTGAGGTCGCGGGTGCGGTAGCGGATGATCGGCAGCGCCTGCTTGGTCAGCGACGTGAACACCAGCTCGCCGGTCTCGCCGCCGCCCAGCACGTGCTCGTCGAAGGGGTCGATCACCTCGGGGAAGAAGTGGTCCTCCCAGATGTGCAGGCCGTCCTTCGTCTCGACGCACTCCTGCGCGACACCCGGGCCCATCACCTCGGACAGCCCGTAGATGTCCACGGCGTCGATCGCGAACCGCTCCTCGATCTCGGCGCGCATCCGCTCGGTCCACGGCTCGGCACCGAAGATGCCGACCTTCAGGGAGCTTGCCCGCGGGTCGACGCCCTGGCGCTCGAACTCGTCGAGCAGCGTCAGCATGTACGACGGCGTGACCATGATGACTTCGGGCCGGAAGTCGGTGATCAGCTGCACCTGGCGCGCCGTCATCCCCCCGGACGCGGGAATCACCGTGCAGCCCAGCTTCTCCGCGCCGTAGTGCGCGCCGAGCCCGCCGGTGAACAGGCCGTAGCCGTACGCGACGTGCACCTTGTGGCCCGGACGGCCGCCGGCGGCGTGGATCGACCGGGCCATCACCGTCGCCCAGGTGTCGATGTCCTGCTCGGTGTACCCGACAACGGTGGCCTTGCCGGTGGTGCCGCTGGACGCGTGGATGCGCCGCACCTGGTCCTGCGGCACGGCGAACATCCCGAAGGGGTAGTTCTCCCGCAGGTCCTGCTTGGTCGTGAACGGGAACTTCGCCAGGTCCGCGAACTCCTCGCAGTCGTCCGGGTGGACGCCGGCCTGGTCGAACTTCTTCCGGTACGCCGGAACGTTCGTGTAGGCGTGCCGGAGTGTCCACTGCAGACGTTCGAGCTGCAGCGCGGCCAGCTCGTCGGCGGAGAGGTTCGCCTCGATCATGCTTCGTCCCGTTTCGCGGAGATGACGCGGCTGCGGCCGCGGAATTCGGCGACGGTCTCCGGCCCCGCGGGGGTGTCCCGGTGCACGGTGACGTCGTAGATGCCGTTGCGGCCGTAGCGGGTGCGCTCGGTGGCCGTCGCGGTGAGGTGGTCCCCGAGCCGGCCGGCCGCGACGAAGGAGATTTCGGCGCCCGCGGCGACGGTCACCGGCCCGTGGGTGTTGCAGGCGCAGGCGAAGGCGGTGTCGGCGAGCAGGAAGACGTACCCGCCGTGCGCGATGTCGTGGCCGTTGACCATCGCGGGGGTGATCGTCATGGTCGCCACGGCGCGGCCGTCCCCGGCTTCGACCAGCTCGATGCCCAGCGCGCGCGAAGCCTCGTCGGCGGCGAACATCGTGTGGGCGGCGTTGGTCATTCGTCCTCCGTGCCTGACCTACCGAATGGACGGTCACCTGGCGTGTCGCTCAGTAAAGGCAGTGGCCGGGGCCGTGTCAAGCGTCGCCCCTTCCGATCTCAGGGCTCGGCGGCTACCATGCAAATAACTGAACGTCCGGTAGGTAATTCGGTGGAGGTCGGGACCTGATGGCAGTGCTGCGCAGCTACGTCTCCGGGGAGTGGCACACGGCGGCGGACGAGGGCGTCCCGCTGCACGATGCGACCACGGGCGACGAAGTCGCCCGGATCTCGTCGGCGGGCGTCGACTTCGCGGGGGCGCTGGAGTACGGCCGCCGGGTGGGCGGCCCGGCGCTGCGCGAGCTGACCTTCCACCAGCGTGCGGCCCTGCTGAAGGCACTGGCCTCGCACCTGCGTGAGCACCGCGACGAGCTGTACGCACTCTCCGCGCGCACCGGCGCCACGCTGGGTGACTCGAAGTTCGACATCGACGGCGGCATCGGCGTGCTCTTCAGCTACGCCTCGAAGGGCAAGCGCGAACTGCCGAACGACACCGTCTACGTCGAGGGCAACGTCGAGCCGCTGTCGCGCGGGGGCACGTTCGTCGCGCAGCACATCGCGACCCCGCTGCGGGGCGTCGCCGTCCAGATCAACGCGTTCAACTTCCCGGTGTGGGGGCCGCTGGAGAAGTTCGCTCCCGCGTTCCTCGCCGGCGTACCGAGCCTGGTCAAGCCGGCCAGCTCGACGGCCTACCTGACCGCGCGGCTCGTCGAGCTGATCGTCGAGTCCGGGATCCTGCCGGAGGGGTCGCTGCAGTTCGTCGCGGGCAGCGTCGGCGACCTCCTCGACCACGTGACCGCGCAGGACCTGGTGTCGTTCACCGGCTCGGCGTCGACCGCCCAGAAGCTGCGGGCGCACCCGGCGATCATCCGCAACGCCGTCCGGTTCAACGCCGAGGCCGACTCGCTGAACTGCTCGATCCTCGGCCCGGACGCCGTCAAGGACACCACCGAGTTCGACCTGTTCGTCAAGCAGCTGACCTCGGAGATGACGGTCAAAGCGGGCCAGAAGTGCACGGCCATCCGCCGCGCGTTCGTCCCGGCTTCGCTGCTCGACGACGTCGCCGCGGCGGCCTCCGAGCGGCTCGCGAAGGTCACCGTCGGTAACCCGACCGCCGAGGGTGTCCGGATGGGCGCGCTGGCCAGCCTGGAGCAGCGCGAGGAGGTCCGGCGGTCGCTCAAGGCGCTGCTGGACGCCGGGAGTGTCGTGTTCGGCGACCCGGAAAACGTCTCTGTGGTGGACGCCGACGCCGAGCGTGGCGCGTTCATTTCCCCGGTGCTGCTCAAGGCGGACCCCGAGCGCTCGGAGCCGCACGAGGTCGAGGCGTTCGGCCCGGTCTCGACGCTCATGCCCTACACGTCGACCGAGCAGGTCGTCGACTTCGCCGCTCGCGGCGGCGGCAGCCTGGCCGGGTCGATCGTCAGCGCCGATAAGGAGTTCGTCCGCGACGTCGTCCTCGGTGCGGCGCCGTTCCACGGCCGCCTGCTGGTGCTGGACGCCGAAGACGCGAAGGAGTCCACCGGTCACGGCTCGCCGATGCCGCAGCTGGTCCACGGCGGCCCCGGCCGCGCGGGCGGCGGCGAGGAGATGGGCGGCATCCGCGGCGTGCTGCACCACATGCAGCGCACGGCGGTCCAGGGTTCGCCGGCCGTCCTTTCGTCGGTGACCGGCCGCTGGGTGACCGGCGCGCCGCGCACCGAGGGCGACGTCCACCCGTTCCGGAAGTCCTTGGCCGAGCTCCGCATCGGCGACTCGGTGACCGCCGGGCCGCGTGAGGTGCTCCAGTCCGACGTCGACCACTTCGCCGAGTTCACCGGCGACACGTTCTACGCCCACACCGACCCGGAGGCCGCGGCCGCGAACCCGCTGTTCGGCGGGATCGTCGCGCACGGCTACCTGGTCGTCTCGTTTGCGGCAGGGTTGTTCGTCTCGCCCGAGCCGGGCCCGGTGCTGGCCAACTACGGCCTGGAGAACCTGCGGTTCCTCACGCCGGTCAAGGTCGGCGACTCGCTGACGGTGACGCTCACCGCCAAGCAGATCACGCCGCGGATCGACCAGGAGTACGGCGAGGTCCGCTGGGACGCCGACGTCACCAACGCCGACGGCGAGTCCGTCGCCAAGTACGACGTCTTGACCCTGGTTTCGAAGGAGCAGCCGTGACCGCTGTCGACTCTCTCGAAGAGCACTTCGAGGCGACGATCGGGCGTGACCAGCGCATCGAGCCGCGCGACTGGGTGCCCGACGGCTACCGCAAGACGATGATCCGGCAGATCGCGCAGCACGCGCACTCGGAGATCATCGGCATGCAGCCCGAGGGCAACTGGATCACGCGCGCGCCGTCGTTGCGGCGCAAGGCGATCCTCCTCGCCAAGGTCCAGGACGAGGCCGGCCACGGGCTGTACCTGTACTCGGCGGCGGCGACGCTGGGCGCCGACCGCGCGGACCTGACCGACAAGCTGATCACCGGACGGCAGAAGTACTCGTCGATCTTCAACTACCCGACGCTGACCTTCGCCGACGTCGGCGTGATCGGCTGGCTGGTCGACGGCGCGGCGATCTGCAACCAGGTGCCGCTGTGCCGGTCGTCGTACGGGCCGTACGCGCGGGCGATGATCCGGATCTGCAAGGAAGAGTCGTTCCACCAGCGGCAGGGCTTCGAGCTGCTGATGACGATGATGCGCGGGACGCAGCAGCAGCGTGAGATGGTCCAGGAGGCCGTGAACCGCTGGTGGTGGCCGTCGCTGATGATGTTCGGCCCGCCGGACGCCGACTCGCCGAACACCGCGCAGTCGATGGCGTGGAAGGTCAAGCGCCACACCAACGACGAGCTGCGGCAGCGCTTCGTCGACATGTCGGTGCCGCAGGCCGCCGCGCTCGGCGTCACGTTCCCGGACCCCGATCTCAAGTGGAACGCCGAGCGGGAGCACTACGACTTCGGCGCGGTCGACTGGGACGAGTTCAAGAACGTGCTGAAGGGCAACGGTCCGTGCAACGCCTCGCGCGTCGCGCACCGCCGCCGTGCCCACGAAGACGGTGCCTGGGTGCGGGAAGCCGCCGTGGCGCACGCTGCGAAGAAGGAGCGCAAGTGACCGACCTGACTGCCGAAGGCGGCCACGGCGCCGTCCCGCTCGAGGGCGTCCCCGCCGCGCCCGGGCCGGTCAAGCACGACTGGCCGCTGTACGAGGTGTTCGTCCGCGGCAAGCGCGGGCTGAACCACGTGCACGTCGGGTCGCTGCACGCGGCCGACGACCAGATGGCGCTGCACCACGCGCGTGACCTCTACACCCGCCGCAACGAAGGCGTGTCCATCTGGGTCGTGCGCGCGTCGGACATCACGGCGTCGTCGCCGGACGAGAAGGACCCGTTCTTCGCGCCGAGCGGGGACAAGGTCTACCGGCACCCGACGTTCTACGACATCCCCGAGGAGGTGCCGCACATATGAGTTTCGACAACGTCTACGAGTCGCTGACCGAGGAGAACGACGCCCGCTGGGCGTTCGGCACCGGCTTCGAGGACCCGCTGTCCGGAGTGGACACCTCGGTGCCGTCCGGTGTGGACGGTGCGTCGCTGGCCGCCTACTGCCTGATGCTGGGCGACGACGCGCTGATCTTCTCCCACCGGCTGCAGGAGTGGTGCACCAACGCGCCCGAGCTGGAGGACGAGGTCGCGATCGCCAACATCGGCCTCGATCTGCTCGGCCAGGCGCGGCTGCTGCTCGCGCGCGCCGGCAAGGCGGACGGCACTTCGCGTACGGAGGACTCCTTCGCGTTCTCGCGCGTCGAAAACGAGTTCCGCAACGTCCGGCTCGCGGAGCTGGGCGGCGGCCACTTCGGGCACCTGATCGCGCGGCTGTTCGTGTTCTCGACGTGGCGTCTCGCGCTGCTGCAGCGGCTGGTGTCGTCGGTGGACCCGGTGCTGGCGGCCATCGCGGACAAGGGCGTCAAAGAGGTCACCTACCACCGCGACTACGCGGCGCAGTGGCTGGTCCGCCTGGGCGACGGCACGGCGTTGTCGCACGAGCGGATGCAGGAGGGGCTCGACGCGGTGTGGCCGTACGTCGGGGAGCTGTTCCGCACGCACGCCTCCGAACTGGTGGACGCGGCGACGCTGCGGCCGGAGTTCGACGCGGTGCTGGACCATGCTCTGGCGGCGGCGACGCTTTCTCGCCCGTCGGTCGGCGAGCTGGCCGGGGTCTCGGGGCGGACAGGCCGCGACGGCGTCCACACCGAGCAGATGGGGTTCCTGCTGGCGGAGCTGCAGAGCGTCGCCCGGGCGATGCCGGACGCGAAGTGGTGACCGCGGCGGCCGTCGCGGCCACGGTCACCGACCCCGAGCTGCCGATGCTGACGCTGGCCGACCTGGGCGTCCTGCGCTCGGTGTCCGAGTCGGACGGCCGCGTCGTCGTCGCGATCACGCCGACGTACACGGGCTGCCCGGCGATGGACACGATGCGCGACGACCTGGAGCACGCGCTGGTTTCGGCGGGCTTTGCGGACGTCGAGGTCCGGACGCAGCTCTCGCCGGCGTGGTCGTCGGACTGGATTTCGGCTTCGGGGCGCCAGAAGCTGGCGTCGGCCGGAATCGCGCCGCCGGGCGCGGCGCCGCGGCGGACGGGCCCGATCCCGCTGACGCTGGCGGCACCGGTTTCGCGGGTGGCTTGCCCGCTGTGCGGGTCGTCGGACACCGAGGAGCAGTCCCGTTTCGGCGCGACGGCGTGCAAGGCGCTGCGGCGCTGCCGGTCGTGTGCCGAGCCGTTCGAGCACGTCAAGGAGATCTGAGGTGGCGTTCCATCCCCTGAAGGTCGCGGGCGTCACGCGGTTGTGCGACGACGCGGTCGCGGTGACGTTCGACGTGCCTGCTTCTCTTTCGGAGGACTACGACTTCAAGCCGGGTCAGTCCTTGACGCTCCGGCGTCAGGTGGAGGGCCGTGACGAGCGCCGCTCGTACTCGATCTGCGCGGCGGCGGGCGCGGCGCCCAGGGTGGGCGTCCGCCTGGTGCCGGACGGCCTGTTCTCGTCGTGGCTGGTGAACGAGGTCCGCCCGGGCGACACGATCGAGGTGGCCACGCCCACCGGGTCGTTCACCCCGGACCTGTCGGCAGGCGGCCACCACGTCCTGATCGCGGCGGGTTCGGGCATCACGCCGGTGCTGTCGATCGTGTCGTCCCTGCTGGCGACGCCGGACGCGACGGTGACGGTGCTGTACGGCAACCGCCGCACGGACACGGTGATGTTCGCGGACGAGCTGGCGGACCTGAAGGACCGCGCGCCTTCGCGGCTGGAGCTGATCCACGTCCTGTCACGCGAGCCGCGCGAGGCGGAGCTGTTCACGGGGCGGCTCGACGTGCCGAAGCTGCGTAGCCTGTTCTCTTCCTTGGTCCCGGTGTCCTCTGTGGACCATTGGTGGCTGTGCGGCCCGTTCGAGATGGTGACGGGCGCGCAGGAGCTGCTGACGTCCCTGGAGGTGCCGCGCGCGCGGATCCACCAGGAGCTGTTCTACGTCGACACCCCACCGGAGCCGGTCGCCCACCTCGACCCGGAGGTGGCGGGGGAGTCCTCGGAAGTCCGCGTGGTCCTGGACGGCCGTTCTTCGACGATGACGTTGCCGCGGACGTCGTCGGTGCTGGACGGGGCGCAGAAGTTCCGGCCGGACCTGCCGTTCGCGTGCAAGGGCGGGGTGTGCGGCACGTGCCGGGCCCGCGTGACGGACGGCAAGGTGGACCTACGCCGCAACTTCGCGTTGGAGGAGGCGGAGGTGGCGGCGGGCTTCGTGCTGACGTGCCAGTCATACCCGGTCTCGGAGGAGATCACCGTGGACTTCGACGCCTGAGGCTCTGGTTGTCCACAGGGAGGTCTCCTTGTGGACAACCAGAGCCCGCAGGGGGCTTTCCCGCGGATCCGGTCGGTGGGCGCCGATAGAATCGACCTGGGGACGCCCCCCAGGGAGCGGTGGGGGCTGTCAGCGGCCCCGGCGCCGCCGGCGGCGTGGTTCCTCCGGCTCGGTGAGACCCAGCATCTCCGCCGCCAGCTGCTGCGAGCTCGCGAACATCCCCGTCGGTGCCTCACTGGCCCGCCGCAGCGCCGCCGGGCGGAGGCGGTTGTAGCCCCGGACCGTCACCGGCCTGCGCACCCGCAGCTCGTACGCCTTCTCGTCGGAAAGCTCCGAAGCCAGCTCCCGGTCCACCAGGATCGTGCCCGGCCGGGCCACCGACGTCAGGCGGGCCGCCAGGTTGACCACCGATCCGTACACATCGCCGAAGCGCGACAGGATCCGGCCCGAAGCCATCCCCGCGCGCACCGCCGGCAAGCTCTCGTCCGCCGACGTTCGCTCGGTCAGCGCCAGGGCGATCTCCGCCGCGTCGACCGCCGAGTCCGCCACGAACAGGACCTCGTCGCCGATCATCTTCACCACGCGGCCGTGGTGCTCGGCGATCACCTCGGTCGCGAGCAGCTCGAACGCGTCGAGGACCCGGCTGAGCTCTTCTTCGTCGATCTGGCGCGTCAGGCGCGTGTAGCCGACCATGTCGACGAACCCGACCACCTCCGTGCGCGCCTCGACGTTGTCGCCCGCCGCTGCGAACGCCCGGCCGGCGTACGCCGCCAGGTGCCGGCGCCAGACGAAGTTCTGCACCCGCTCGAGCTCCGGCAGCAGCCGGTCGACCAGGCGGGTCACCTGGCGCTCGCTGCGCCCCAGCTCCGGCTGGTCCTCGATCAGCTCCCAGAGCATGTCGACCTGCCACTCGGCCAGCCGCGACAGGTGCTGACCGAGCGCGCGCGTCACCGACACCTCGATGCTCGGGTCGATCAGCCCGGACTGGACCAGCTGGTCCGCCGTCCGCATCGCCTCGACGTCCGCGTCGGTGAAGACGACCTCGTCGTCGCGCACCGTCGCGAACCCCAAGGCGCGCCAAAGCCGGCGTGACCGTTCCTCGGGCACGCCGGCTTTTTCGGCCACTTCGAGCCGCGTGTACTTCCGCCTGCCGCCGAGCAGGACGCGTTCGAGCCGCTGCTGGAGCTCTTCGCTCGAATCGGCCACGAGCTCAGGTCGTGTGGACGATCAGCACGTCCACGCCGGACTTGCGCGCCACCTCCGACGGCACCGAGCCCAGGATCCGCCCGGCGATCGTGTTCAGCCCGCGGTTGCCGACGACCAGCAGGTCGGCCTCCCGCTCGTGCACGACCTTGCGCAGCGAGTCGACCGGGTCGCCCTTCACCGCGACCGTGTCGATCTTCTCCGCGCCGGCCCGCACCGCCCGGTCCCGCGCCGACTGCAGGGTGTCCTCGGCCGGCGCCGAGCCGACGACCTGGTAGGCCTCGTCGCCGAGGACGTCCTGGGCCTTGTCGACGTCGGTCTTGCTGGCCGGGTAGAACGCGCACGTGATGACGAGCGTCGCTCCCGCGTCGCCGGCCACCGCCGCCGCGCGGTCCACCGCCGCGAACGAGGACTCCGAGCCGTCCGTGCCCACCACCACGGTCCGATATGCCGCACCCATGCGCAAAACCTCCAGGTGATCCCGCGTGAGCTGGGACGATAGCCGGTCGGCACCGACCGTGCCGGCTCGTCCGCGCCCGTGTCGGGTGGAAGGTTACTCGCCAGTCGCTTTCTGCGCTCCGCTCGGCCGCGGAGTGGGCTTCGGCGTCTGCTTGGGTGCCGGCTTGGGGGACTGCTTGGGCGCCGGCTGCGGCTTCGGGACGTCGGACGCCTTGATCCGGATGGTCTGCTCGACGTCGCCCACCGGCGCCGTCTTCCCGGTGTCGTCCGCCTTCAGGTCGTCGGCCTTCAGGTCGGCCGTGACGTCGGCGGGCACCTTCACGTCGTCGCCGAGGACGGTGTGCGCCTCGGCCAGCACCGCGCGTGCCGCGCGGACCTGCTCGGCCAGCCCACCGCGGACCTTGCGCAGGCTGTCGACGCGCTCGTTGGCCTGGGTGATCCGCCGGTTCGACTCCTCGGTCGCCGTCGTCACGCGGCGCCGCGCCTCGTCGGCGGCCTCCGCGAGCCGGGCGTTCGCCTCGGTGATCGAGTCCTGGCGGCGCTTGTTCGCCTCCGCGACCGACTCGCGCTGACGGCGGTCGATGTCCGCCTTCGCGGCCTTCTCTTCTTCGATGATCTTCGCGCGGATGTCGGCGGCGTCCTGCGTCGCTTCCTCGACGCGGCGGGCGGCTTCGGCCTTGCTCGCCGCCTCCTGCTCGGCCAGCACGCGCATCGCCTCGGTGCGACGCGAGGCCATCGCGATCTCGAAGTCTTCTTCGACCTTCGTGCGGCGGTCGGACGATTCGGTGTCGAGCCGGTTGCGCTCCGCCTCGGCCTTGTCGGTGATCTCCTTGGCCTGCGCGCTGGCGTCCTCGAGCACCTTGCGGTGCTCCGCCTCCATCTCCTTGCGGCGCAGGTCGAGCTCGGTGAGCAGCTGCTCGTAGCGGGCGCGCATCGCACTCGCGTCCGTCTCGGCCTTGGCCCGGATGTGCCCGGCCTCGGCTTCGGCGCGGGCGCGCGTGTCGGCGGACTCGTCCTGTGCGAGGCGCAGCATCCGCTGCAGCCGCTCGGACAGGCCTTCGACGCTCGTCGGCGGCTGGGCCAGCCGGTCGACCTGCCCGCGCAGGTCCGCGATCTCGCCGCGCGCGATCTCCAGCTGCCGGGCCAGGTCGCCGGCCTGCGCGATGGCGGCGTCCCGATCGGCAGTGAGCATCTTCAGGTCGGCATCAAGCCGTTCGAGGTGCTCGTCGACCTGCGCTCGGCTGTACCCGCGCTTCGCCACGTCGAAGCCGGCTCCCAGCGGCACAAGCTCCCGTTCATCGCCAAGGCTCATGCGCCTACCGTAGTCGCAGCCCGGTCACGGAAGGGTGAGCACCCGTGCGGTGCGCCGAACGCGCCGTGTGATGCGGCGAAGGGATCTTGCCGGATCCGGGTGCATCCCGGTGGATTCCGACGCCGGGAGCGGGAGCGCACCCCCGGCGTCGTCGTCGGTCAGGCGCCGCGGAAGGCGTTGATCCCCTCGATGTGCTTCGCGCGCTTCTCCTCGTCGCGGACGCCGAGGCCTTCCTGCGGGGCGAGCGCGAGCACGCCGACCTTGCCCTGGTGGGCGTTGCGGTGCACGTCGAGCGCGGCCTGCCCGGTCTCTTCGAGCGAGTACGTCTTCGACAGCGTCGGGTGGATCAGGCCCTTCGAGATCAGCCGGTTCGCTTCCCAGGACTCGCGGTAGTTCGCGAAATGGGAGCCGATGATCCGCTTCAGGTTCATCCACAGGTAGCGGTTGTCGTACTGGTGCATGTACCCGGAGGTCGACGCGCACGTGACGATCGTGCCGCCCTTGCGCGCGGCGTAGACGGACGCGCCGAACGTCTCCCGGCCCGGGTGCTCGAACACGATGTCCGGGTCGTCGCCCCCGGTCAGCTCGCGGATCTTCGCGCCGAAGCGCTGCCACTCCTTCGGGTCCTGCTCGGTCTCGCTCTTCCAGAACTTGTAGGCCTCGGCGCTGCGGTCGATGATCAGCTCGGCACCGAGCTTCCGGCAGATCGCGGCCTTCTCCGGGCTGGAGACGACGCACACCGGGATCGCGCCGCCGTTCAGCGCGTACTGCGTCGCGTAGGAGCCGAGGCCGCCCGAGGCGCCCCAGATCAGGACGACGTCGCCCTGCTTCATGTCCGCGCCGTTGCGCGAGACCAGCTGGCGGTAGGCGGTGGAGTTGACCAGGCCGGGGGAGGCGGCTTCCTCCCAGGTCAGGTGGTCCGGCTTCGGCATCAGCTGGTTGGCCTTGACCAGCGCGATCTCGGCGAGGCCGCCGAAGTTCGTCTCGAAGCCCCAGATCCGCTGCTCGGTGTCGAGCATCGTGTCGTTGTGCCCGTCCGGGCTCTCGAGCTCGACGTTCAGGCAGTGCGCGACCACCTCGTCGCCCGGCTTCCAGTTGTGGACGCCGACGCCGGTGCGCAGCACGACACCGGACAGATCGGACCCGACGACGTGGTAGGGCAGGTCGTGCCGCTTGGCCAGCGGCGAGAGCTTCCCGTACTTCTTCAGGAACTTGAACGTGGGGATCGGTTCGAAGATCGACGTCCACACGGTGTTGTAGTTGATGGCGCTCGCCATCACGGCGACCAGCGCCTCGCCCGGACCCAGCTCGGGGACGGGGACGTCGTCGACGTGCAGTGACTTGCGCGGGTCCTTGTCCCGGCTCTCGAGGCCCTCGAACATGTCGACCTCGTCGGCCCGCACGGTCACCCCCCGGTAGCTCTCGGGGACGGGCAGGGAGCCGACCGCGGCGGACTCGCCGTTCAGGATGGCTTGCTGGATCTCGCCGAGCTGCGTCATCGGTTCCTCCGCGGAGATGGGGGTCAACGGCGTTGGCGGCAGAAATTACTCGCCGGTAACTCGCGGACACAACTGTACGAGACGGACAGCACGATTACACGTCGAACTGTGACCGATCAGGCTTGACCGGCTGGCCAGTCAAGCGGATCATCGGCGGTGGGAACACCCACCCGACCAGCAGTTTCACCGACGGAGGTGAGCACGAATGAGTGAAGTCTCTACGCGCGCATGGGCCCGGCCGCACGATTGGGCCGAGGTCGTCATCGGGGTCGTGGCCGCTCTTTCACCCCTTTGGCTGAGCACGGATTCGACCGCGATGTGGACGATGGTCATCTTGGGCGCCTTGATCGCACTCGACGGCCTGGTCTCGCTGGCCATGCCGGGCATGGTCTACGGCGAAGGCATCCAGATCGCGCTCGGCGTGCTGTTCTTCATCGCGCCGTGGGTGATGGGGTACACCGAGTTCAACGGCGCTTCCTGGACGTCCTGGATCGCCGGGGTGCTGGTGGTCATCGCCGGCGCGGCAGCGATGCCGGTCGCGACCGCCGCGCACCGCACGGCAGGCCAGCACTGACGGACCAGGAGGCACCCGCATGACCGAGGATTCGGCGAAGGAGCGCATTCTCTGCGCCGCCGAGGCGCTCTTCGCCGAGTCCGGCTTCGACGCCACCCCGACCTCCCGCATCGCCGAGCAGGCGGGCGTGCCCAAGGGGCTGGTGCACTACTACTTCCGCCACAAGGCGGACTTGCTCACCGCGCTCGTCGAGCGGCTGCCCGACGAGCGCATCGAGCCGGCCGTGGTCGTCGTCCCCGGCGACCTCGTGGGCAGCCTGCGGCGGCTCGTCCGCGAACTCGACCACCGCTTCAGCCGGTCGCTCGGGCTCTCGCACCTGCTGTGGCGCGAGGCCGACACCCACCACGTCGTCCGCGACGCCCTCCACGAGCGCTTCCAGGTGCTGGTGCGCCAGGTCCGCGCGGTGATCCTGGCGGCAACGGGCGGCGGCGTACCCGCGGCCGACATCGATCGCGCGTCGGGCTTGCTGGCCCGCGCGGTCAGCCACCGGCACGCCACGGCCCGCCACTCGGACGACGATCTGCCCGCCGAGTTCGACGGCGAGCTGACGTTCATCGCCGACGCCCTCGTCTCGAAGACGGCGCCGGCTTAGCCGCTGGAGCCGTGCGTCCCGCGTACTTGTCACGGACGTACGGCTCCGGCGGACCGGAGTCGTTGCGCCGGAACGGGTCCGCGCGTTCAGTGCGCGGCGCCGCCGTCCTTGGCCGGCTCCACCAGCTCCACCAGGACGCCGCCCGCGTCCTTCGGGTGGATGAAGTTCACCCGGCTGTTCGACGTTCCGCGCTTCGCCGCCTCGTACAGCATCCGCAGGCCCTGCTCGCGCAGCGCCGCCGATGCCGCGTCCACATCGGACACGCGGTACGCCAGCTGCTGCAGCCCCGGGCCGCTCTTGGCCAGGAACTTGCCGATCGCCGAGTCGTCGCGCAGCGGGGCGAGCAGCTGGATCTGGGTCTCCGTGCCCGCCGTGCCGGGCGCGCGCAGCATCGCCTCCCGCACTCCCTGCTCCTCGTTCACCTCCTCGTGCGCCACTTCCAGGCCGAAGTGCGCACGGTGGAACTCGATGGCCGCGTCCAGGTCCGGGACCGCGATGCCGACGTGGTCGATGGCCGTCACGAACGGCCGCAGGGCGTCATTCATGGGGGCAGGATAGGGGGCGCGCGCCCGGCGTTCCCCCAGAATCGTCGCGTGCCCCGCCTCACACTGGCTCCATCAAGAAGCCCACCCTCCGGGTATGGTCGGAAAAACTGCCCATGCGCCGATGCTTGGAGGACGCCGTGTCCGGTTCCGTGATCCTGGGTGCCGCCCGTACGCCGATCGGGCGCTTGCTCGGATCCCTCAAGGACTTCACGGGGGCACAGCTGGGCGGGGTCGCGATCAAGGCTGCCCTCGAACGCGCCGGGGTCGCCCCGGACGCGGTGCAGTACACGATCATGGGCCAGGTGCTGACCGCCGGCGCCGGCCAGATCCCGGCCCGCCAGGCCGCGGTCGCCGCGGGCATCCCGATGAGCGTGCCCGCCCTGACGATCAACAAGGTCTGCCTTTCCGGCCTCGACGCCATCGCGCTCGCCGACCAGCTGATCCGGGCCGGCGAGTTCGACATCGTCGTCGCCGGCGGCCAGGAGTCGATGACCCAGGCGCCGCACCTGCTGCCCAAGTCCCGCTCCGGCTTCAAGTACGGCGACACGACGCTCGTCGACCACATGGCCTACGACGGGCTCTTCTGCGCCTTCGACCAGGTGGCCATGGGCTCGTCGACGGAGAAGTACAACTCCCGCTACGGCGTCACCCGCGAGCAGCAGGACGCGTTCTCCGCCCGCTCGCACCAGCGCGCCGCCGAGGCGATCAAGAACGGCTACTTCGCCGACGAGATCGCGCCGGTCTCCATCCCGCAGCGCAAGGGCGACCCGGTGGTCTTCGACACCGACGAGGGCGTCCGCGCCGACACCACCGCCGAAAGCCTCGCCAAGCTGCGCCCCGCCTTCGCCTCCGACGGCACCATCACCGCGGGCTCGGCCTCGCAGATCTCCGACGGCGCCGCCGCGGTCGTCGTGGCCAGCAAGGCGAAGGCCGAAGAGCTCGGCCTCACGCCGATCGCCGAGATCGGCGCGCACGGTGTCGTCGCCGGGCCGGACGCGAGCCTGCACGAGCAGCCGTCGAACGCCATTCTCGCCGCGCTGGCGAAGGCGAACCTCGGCGCCGACGCGCTCGACCTCGTCGAGATCAACGAAGCCTTCGCCGCGGTCGGGCTCGTCTCCACCGAGAAGCTCGGCCTCGACCCGGAGAAGGTCAACGTCAACGGCGGCGCCATCGCCCTCGGCCACCCGATCGGCGCCTCCGGGGCCCGGCTCGCCGTGCACCTGATCCACGAGCTGAGCCGCCGCGGTGGCGGGCTCGGCGCGGCGGCGCTGTGCGGTGGCGGCGGCCAGGGCGACGCCCTCCTGCTGCGGGTGCCGTCCGCGTAAGTGGCTGCTGCACTCGACCTCGACGACCTGGTCGGCCGCGCGCGGGACGGGCAACCTCGTGCCGTCGCGCGGCTGCTGTCGCTCGTCGAGGACGCCCACCCGCGCGTCGCCGAGATCGCCCGGGCGCTGACCCCGCACACCGGGCGGGCCCGGGTCGTCGGGCTCACCGGCCCACCCGGCGTCGGCAAGTCGACTTCGACGTCGGCGCTGCTCACCGCGTTGCGCGCGGAGGGCAAGCGGGTCGGGGTGCTCGCGATCGACCCGTCTTCGCCGTTTTCGGGCGGTGCACTGCTCGGTGACCGGATCCGGATGACCGAGCACGCCACCGATCCCGGCGTGTTCATCCGCTCGATGGCCACGCGCGGGCACCTCGGCGGCCTGTCGTGGGCGACCCCGCAGGCGGTGCGCGTGCTCGACGCCGCCGGCTTCGACGTGGTGCTGATCGAGACCGTCGGCGTCGGACAGTCCGAAGTGGACGTCGTGAAGCTGGCCGACACCACGGTGGTGCTGCTCGCGCCGGGGATGGGCGACGGCATCCAGGCCGCGAAGGCCGGGGTGCTGGAGATCGCCGACGTCTTCGTCGTGAACAAGGCCGACCGCGAGGGCGCGGACGCGACGGTGCACGACCTCAAGCAGATGATCTCACTGGCGCGCCGCGAGATCCGGGGCGCGAGCTGGCGCCAGCCGATCGTGCGGACGGTCGCGGCGAAGGGCGAAGGCGTCGACGAGGTCGTGCGGGCGCTGGCCGCCCACCACGACTGGCTGGTCGAGCACGACGAGCTGGCCCGGCGCCGAGTCGCGCGAGCACGCGACGAGGTCGAGGCCATCGCGGTCCGCCGGCTGCGGGCCGAGCTGGCCGACCTGCGCGGTGGGGGACGGCTCGCCGGAGTGGCCGAGCGCGTCGTGGCGCGAGAGCTGGATCCGTTCGCTGCCGCCGACGAGCTGATCGCGGACCTGCGCGGCTGACGCCGGCGTTGTGCTCCCTATTCGGCCGAGTAGTACGCGAGGAACATGTCCACGCCACGGCTGATGAGGTCGTGCGTGCGCTTCTCGTCGATCCGTTCGCCGTAGGCGGCGTGGGTGAAGTGCGGGTAGAGGACTAGGGCGTAGAGCTGGACCAGTGCCAGCTCGATATCGGGAATGGCGAGCTCGCCGGCCTCGACGCGGTTGCGGAACTCCTCGGCGAGGATGGCGGACGTCAGGTCGGGGCCGTTGGCTTTCCACGCCTGGCCGAGTTCGGGGAACCGCTGTGCTTCGCTCGCGACGAGCGCTCGTAGCGCGAGCACCTGCGGCTGCGCCATCCCAGCCACCCAGCCTCGCGCCGTCTGCACGAGGATTTCCCGGATGTCGTCGGACTCGGCCAGGCTCTTCTCCAGAGCCAGCGTCGATTGCTGGAGTGCCTCCTTGAGGGCGTCGTGGATGACCGCGTGGAACAGCTCGCTCTTGCTGCCGAAGTGGTTGTAGATCGTCACTTTCGACACGTCGGCCCGGTGCGCGATGACGTCGATGCCGGCTTCGAAGCCGCGAGCGAGGAAAGCCTCGCGGGCGGCGTCCACGATCGCTCGGCGCTTGAGGTCGGCGCGCTCGCCGGTGGGTGTGCGCCGTCGCGTGTCGGTCATCCTCTCAGTGTAGCAACCTTCTGAACTGTCCAGTGCAGTTCATCTGAACTGAACAGTTGAGTTCATATGAACTGGAGCGTACAGTTCAGTCGCGACTCGGAGCCACGACCAGGAGGCATGCATGCTGTCCGAACCGGAATTGACGTCGGTGCCGCCCACAGTCGCGCGCTACGACCGCCGGGGTGCCCGGTTGGCCTTGCTGGCGTTCGCGATGCTGATCGTTTCGCTCGACCAATACATCGTTGTGGTCGCATTACCCGAGATCGGCCGGGACCTGGGTTACTCCGCCCAGACCCTCCAAGCGGTGATCAGCACCTACGCGATCGCCTCCGGCGGGTTCCTCCTGTTCGGTGGTCGGGCCGCGGATCTGCTCGGCAGGCGGCGGATGCTGGTGACCGGACTGGTGCTTTATGCCGTCGCGTCGGTGCTCGGGGGCCTGGCCACCGTGCCGTTTCTCCAGCTCTCCGGCCGCACGCTTCAGGGCCTGGGCGGGGCGTTGGTCTTTCCCAGCACCCTGGCGATCGTCAACACGACATTTGCCGAGGGCCGCGACCGCAATCGCGCGCTGAGCGTGTGGGGCGGAGCCGGTGCCGCCGGCCTGGTCGTCGGGGTTCTGCTCGGAGGTGTGCTCACGCAGGGTTTCGGGTGGCGTGCGGTGTTTTTCGTCAACGTCCCGCTGGCCGGTTTCGCGGTCGTGGCCGCGTTCGCGCTCATCGGTGCCGACCGGCCACGCGAGGGGAGACGGCGGTTCGACTCGGCGGGCACGCTGAGCGCCACCGGCGCCATGACCCTGCTGGCGTTCGCGCTCGTCAGGGGGCCGGACGCGGGGTGGGGCTCGCCGGGAATCGTGGCCGCCCTGGTCGCGGGAGTCGTGTTGCTCGGGGCTTTCGCGGTGATCGAGCGGCGCACTGCGGACCCACTGCTGCCCCGCCACCTGCTGACCAATCCCAGTCTCGTTCTGGCCTTGGTGGTCGTGTTCATGTTCACGGCCACCTTCGGATCGCTGCTGTACTTCATGTCCATCTGGCTTCAAGACGTCCGGGGATACGACGCGCTGGCCACCGGGCTCAGCTTCCTGCTGCCCACCGCCGTGGTGGTCTCCGGCTCGGTGCTGGCCGGGCCCGTGGTGACCCGGATCGGGGTCCGGCGCGCTCTGCTCGGCGCGCTCGCCGTCGGCGCCCTGGGCGCGTGCTTGCTCGGGCTCGCTCTCACGCCGGACGGCTCCTACGCGTCGCTGGTGCCGGGCTTGATCGCGGTCAGCGTCGGCGACGGGATGGTGTTCACGGCCATGTACATCGCCGCGGCGACCCGGGTGCCGGACCGTCACCAAGGGGTCGCCTCGGGGATCGTCACCACCGGCTCCGGCATGGGGGCGGCGGCCGGGCTCGCGGTGCTGGTCCTCATCGCCAATACCACCGCCGATGCCCGGGGCCTCGACGGTGACGCGCTGCGGATCGCGACCGGCGGCGGGATCAGGGTGGCGGTGTTCGTCATCGCCGCGGGAATCGGGACCACCTTCCTGATCGCGCTCGCGTCTTTCCGGCGTGGCTCTTGACCGGTCGAGGCCGGGCCGCCCGCTCGTCGCGACCGCACCGGCAGGGCAGCGCACGGGTGCGCCGCGCAGGAACCCCAGCACCGCCCGCACCAGGCTCGAAACCCTCGCTGCCCCAACACTTCTCGTCATGGTCGTGCCCTTCGCCGGGCGGCGGTTTGCCGCGTGATCACCATCGTGCGCCGGGGGTCCGACAATTTCTGGGGTCCGGGCGCCGAGGGTCACCCGATCGCGTGACATGGGCGACTTTCGCCGGTTCTGGCTGTCGGTGCCCGGCCCTAGACTGCGGGGCGCTCCGGAACGGGCGATCACTGGGAGGGCGTGCAGGATGAAGAAGACACTCGTCACCGCGCTGGCGGCCGGCGCGTTGTTCGTGGCCGGCAACGGCGTCGCCACCGCGGCCGACGCGCCACCGCCGAAGACGACGCACGGGCCGTGCCAGTACACCGAAACGCCGGACGAACCGCCCGCGCGGCCGGTGCCGCTGCCGCCCGACCCGCGGCACACGCCGAGCCACGGGAAGGTCGACGTCGCCGTCCCGACCAGCCAGGGCGCGCTGCCGCTGCGGCTCGACCGCGCGAAGGCACCGTGCACCGTGCAGAGCTTCCTGCACCTGGCGCAGCACCAGTTCTACGACCACACGGTGTGCCATCGGCTCACGTCGTACCCGACGTTGAAGGTCCTGCAGTGCGGCGACCCGAGCGCGACCGGCGAGGGCGGGCCGGGCTACAAGTACAAGGACGAGCTGCCGGTGGACCTGCCGCCGTCGCCGACCGACCCGACCGGGGCGCGCAAGGTCTACGCGCGCGGATTGCTGGCGATGGCCAACGCGGGGCCGGACACGAACGGCTCGCAGTTCTTCGTCGTGTACGGCGATTCCGCGCTGCGGCCGAACTACACGGTGTTCGGCACGGTCGGCGCCGAAGGACTGAAGACCCTGGACCGGGTGGCCGCCGGCGGGATCCAGCCGACGGCGGACGACCCGGCGCCGCTCGACGGGACGCCGGTGCTGCGGACGGAACTGCTCCGCGTCCGGCCCGGCTGCTGGTTCTGACGGTGATCGCGGGCCACCTCCTGACTCGGAGGTGGCCCGCTTGGGGCTTTTCGCGTGATTGAGGGGGAATCACGTGTGATTGGGGAGGCATCACCCGTGATGGGAAGGGCATCACGGGTGATCGGGAGGTCGACCCGTGTGATTGAAGGGTCGGCTCGCGTACCTGGAGAGTCGGCTCGCGTGATTGAGGCCGAGATTCGTGTGGTTGGGGCGGGACTCGTGTGGTTGGGGCGGGACTCGTGTGGTTGGGGCGGAAGTCGGGTGACTGGGGGCGGGACTTGCGTGATTGGGGGCGGGACTCGCGTGATTGGGGACGGAAGTCGTGTGGTTGGGGGCGGGAGTCGTCAGGCCGTGATTTCCCAGAGGGCCTCGATCAAGGTCTGGGTGGCGCCGGCGAACGCGTGTTTCGGGGTTGCCGCGTAGCCCACTATCAGGCCGCCGGGGCGGCCGGCGTCCATCCAGTAGCCGTCCAGGCCCTCGACGCCGATCGCGCGGCGGCGGCAGGCCGCCAGGGCTGTGGCCTCCGACGGGCCGTCCGGCGGGAGTATCAGCAGCAGGTGCAGCCCGGCCGCGATGCCTTGGGGGCGCACGGAGTCCGGGAGGGCCGCGATGAGGCGAGCGCGGCGAGAGCTGTATTCGGCGCGGCTGCGGCGGACGTGCTGGTCGTACGCGCCGGAGTCGATCAGCTCGGCCAGGGCCAGCTGGTTCAGCACCGCCGGGCGCGAGCCGCTGTCGGCCATCGCCGCGCGGACCGGCTCCACCAGCTTCCGCGGCAGCACCAGCCACGCCAGCCGCAGGGCCGGCGCCAGGGTCTTGCTCGCCGTCCCCGCGTACACCACCCGCTCCGGCGCCAGCGCCTGCAGCGCCCCGACCTGCTGGCGGTCGAAGCGGAACTCGCCGTCGTAGTCGTCTTCCAGCACGAACGCGCCCGAGCGGGTCAGCTCGGTGCGACGGTGCGGGGCCAGCGTGACGCCGGTGGGGTACTGGTGCGCCGCCGTCACGACCACCGCCGGACTGTCCAATGCGGACACGTCGAGCCCGTGTTCGTCCACCGGAACGCCGACGACCCGCTGGCCCTGCGCCGCCGCGATCGAGCGGTACATCTCCAGGGACGGGTTCTCGAACGCCGTTTCGCCGACGCCCAGCTCGGCCAGGGCCCGGGACACCACGGCGATGGCGTGCGAATACCCGTGGCAGATGACGATCCGCTCCGGGTCCGCGACCACTCCGCGGGCCCGGGCGAGGTAGCCGGCGAGGGTGCTGCGCAGCTCCGGTGCGCCCTGCTCCGACTCGTAGCCGAACGCCGCCGCCGGGGTCCGCAGCAGGGCCCGCCGGGTCGCGCTGATCCAGGCCTGGCGCGGAAACGCCGTCAGGTCCGGACGGCCCGGCCGCAGGTCCCAACGTGGTGCCGGGTCGCGGGGTGCCTGCCGCGGCGCGGACTGGGGGAGCGAGCCCGCCGTCGCCACGCGGGTCGGCGCGCCCTGGGCCGTCCGCAGGTATCCCTCGGCGGCGAGGTCGGCGTACACCCTGGTCACCGTGCCGCGCGCGATGCCCAGGTCGTGCGCCAGGGAACGGGTCGAGGGCACCGCCGCGTCCGCCTGCCACCGGCCCTCGCGGATGGCCGCGCGGATCGCCGCCGCGAGGCCGGCGCGGCCGGTCGAGGCGTCCCAGTCGAGGTGGACGTCGAATCCGGAACTGGACCACGAATCCGTCATGTGACTGGACCATACCCGTGGACCAGTTCGGACTAGCGTGGATGTCATGACGAAGCGAATCGGACTCGGGCGCGCGCCCGAGATCTACCAGGCGATGGCGAACCTGCAGGCCGAGGTGAACAAGGCCGCGGCGAACGCGGGCGTCGACCCGAAGCTGCTGGAACTGGTGAAGATGCGGGCCTCCCAGCTCAACGGCTGCGCGTACTGCCTCGACATGCACAGCCGCGACGCCTTGGAACTGGGCGAGTCGACTCGCCGGCTGTTCGTGCTCGACGGCTGGCGCGAGACCGACCTGTTCACCGAAGAGGAAGAGGCCGCCCTCGTCCTTACCGAGGCGATGACCAAGCTGTCGGCGACCCAGACCATCCCCGACGACGTCTACGAGCAGGCGACGAAGGTGCTGACCGAAGACCAGTACCGCGCGATCGCGTGGGAGGTCATCGCGATCAACAGCTGGAACCGCATGGCCGTCACCAGCCACAGCCCGCTCCCGAAGCGCGACGCGTGACCGCCGCCGCCCTCAAGGCGCTGCACGTCCCCGGCAGGCCGCTGGTCCTGCCGAACGCGTGGGACGCCGACACCGCCAGGCTCGTCGAGGCCGCCGGGTTCCCGGTCGTGGCGACCAGCTCGGTCGCCGTGGCGTCCGCGCTCGGTTTCCCCGACGGCGAAAAGGCCCCGGCCGCGGAGATGTTCGCCGCCGCCGCGCGGATCGCCAAGGCGGTCGGCGTCCCGGTGACCGTCGACGCCGAGTCGGGCTACGGCCTGTCCGGCGCCGAGCTGGCGGGCCGGCTGCTCGACGCCGGCGCCGTCGGCTGCAACTTCGAGGACACCGACCACGCCACGGGCGACGTGCGGCCGGTCGCCGAGCAGGCGGAACGGATCGCCGCCCTGCGCGAGGCGGCGGGCGACGGCCTGGTGATCAACGCCCGCGTCGACTCCTTCCGCGGCGTCGACGCCAAGGACCACCTCGTCGACGGCATCGCCCGGGCGAAGGCCTACCTCGAGGCGGGCGCCGACTGCGTCTACCCGATCCACCTGCGCACGCCCGAGGTGCTCGCGGCGTTCGTGCAGGGGGTCGGCGGCGCCGTCAACGCGCCCGCGTGGCCAGGCAGCCCGGGCCTGGGCGGCCTGGCCGAACTGGGAGTGGCGAGGATTTCGCTCGGTGGCGGGCTGTGGCAGTACGCCCGCAAGCACCTCGAAGCGACCCTCGCGGGCGTCGCCGAGGGGAAACTGCCTTACTGATGGCCGAAGGCCGCCGCGAGGGGATCGGGAACACCCTCGCGGCGGCCTTCGGGGGTCGTGCCGCCTCTGAGAAACCGGTCAGTGGGCGACGGCCTTCTCGGCGCCCGCGCCGGTGAGGGAGCGGACCTCCATCTCGGCGTACTTCTTCTCGTCGTGCTCCTTGGACAGGACCGTGCCCAGCCAGCCCAGGAAGAACGCGGCCGGGATCGAGACGAGGCCGGGGTTGCTCAGCGGGAACCAGGCGAAGTCGGCGGTCTTGATCATCGACGTGCTCTTGCCGGACACCGCCGGCGAGAACACGATCAGCACGATCGTGATGGCCAGGCCACCGTAGATCGACCACAGCGCGCCCTGGGTGTTGAACCGCTTCCAGAACAGCGAGTAGAGGATCGTCGGCAGGTTCGCCGATGCCGCCACCGCGAACGCGAGCGCCACCAGGAAGGCAACGTTCTGCCCGTTGGCCAGGATGCCGCCGCCGATCGCGAGGGCACCGATCACGACAGCGGTGATCCGGGCGACCTTGACCTCGGAGTCCGGCGACGTCTTGCCCCGCTTGACGACGTTCGCGTAGACGTCGTGGGCGAAGGACGCCGACGCCGTGATCGTCAGGCCGGCGACCACCGCGAGGATCGTCGCGAACGCGACCGCGGAGATCAGGCCCAGCAGCACCGGCCCGCCCAGTTCGAGCGCGAGCAGCGGGGCCGCGGAGTTGACGCCACCCGGCGCCTTCTTGATCGTGTCCGGCCCGACCAGCGCACCGGCGCCGTAGCCCAGCACCAGCGTGAACAGGTAGAACACGCCGATCAGCACGATCGCCCAGACCACCGAACGACGCGCGTCGCGGGCCGTCGGCACCGTGTAGAAGCGCATCAGGACGTGCGGCAGACCGGCGGTGCCCAGCACCAGCGCGATGCCCAGGGAGAAGAAGTCCAGCTTGGACGTTCCGGTGGCGCCGTACTGCTTGCCCGGGCCGAGCAGCGTCTCCCCGGCCTTGCCCGCCTTGTCGACGGCGGCCTGCAGCAGGCTGGAGAAGTTGAAGTTGTACTTGCCCAGCACCCACAGGGTGATCACGAGCGCGCCGACGATCAGCAGCGCGGCCTTGATGATCTGCACCCAGGTGGTGCCCTTCATGCCGCCGATGAGGACGTAGGCGATCATGATGATGCCGACCACGGCGATCACGATGGCCTGTGCGCCACCGCCTTCGACGCCGAGCAGCAGCGCGACGAGACCGCCGGCACCGGCCATCTGGGCCAGCAGGTAGAAGAACGACACGATCAGCGTCGACGTCGCGGCCGCGGCCCGCACCGGGCGCTGCTTCATCCGGAACGCCAGCACGTCGCCCATCGTGAACTTGCCGGTGTTGCGCAGCAGTTCCGCGACCAGCAGCAGCGCTACGAGCCACGCGACCAGGAAGCCGATGGAGTAGAGGAAGCCGTCGTAGCCGTTGATCGCGATGGCGCCCGCGATGCCGAGGAACGACGCCGCCGACAGGTAGTCACCCGAGATGGCGATGCCGTTCTGGGGACCGGTGAAGGCGCGGCCGGCGGCGTAGTAGTCCGACGCCGTCTTCGTGTTGCGGCTCGCGCGGAACACGATCACCAGGGTGATGAGCACGAAGGCGGCGAAGATGATGATGTTGAGGAGCGGGTTGCTGCCTTCCACGCCCGCGGCGATGTTCGTCGTCATGCCTGCTCCTTCGCAGCGTCGCCTTCGATGTCTTCGCGGATCTTCTCGGCGACCGGGTCCAGCTTCCGGTTGGCGTACCGGACGTAGAGGCCGGTGATCACGAACGTCGAGACGAACTGCAGCAGGCCGAAGATCAGGCCGACGTTGATGTTGCCGAACACCTTGGTGCTCATGAAGCCGTGCGCGTAGTCCGCCAGGAGCACGTACAGCAGGTACCAGAGGAGGAACACTGCCGTCATCGGGAAGACGAACCGGCGCAGGCGGCTGCGCAGCTCACGGAATTCGGTGCTTTCGTGCGCGCGTTCCCAGATGGTTTCTGACGTGTCCGGGGGCCCGCCGCCAGTGTCGGTCGTGCTCATCGCTGCTCCCTGCGACGTTGCGGAAAGTGACCTGCGACACCGTAGGGACGTGTGAGTCTCGTGTGAAGATTCAGCGGTTCAACAGCCGGGCCAGACGACGAACGGTTGACGAACGGTCACGCGGTCCCGTCGAACGGGGTTCGTCGAGGTGCAGGCGCAACATCGCCGCCGTCGACCAGGCGGGTGGCCTGCCCCGCAGGGAGACCAACGCCATTACGCCGAACGCCAGCGGTACCGACCAGGGTGCCGGTTGCTGCACCAAGATCGCCACCCAGCCGTGCAGGTCCGGGCCGGCGAGGGCGAACAGGATCGAGCCCGACGACGCGACGAGCCCGGTCAGCACCCCGGCGATCCCGCCCGCCGCGGTCAGCCGCGGCCACCAGATGCCGAGCACGAGCAGCGGGCAGAACGTCGACGCGGCCACGGTGAAGCCCCACGTGACGAGCACCCCGGCGTCGAGCTCGGCCGAACGCAGCGCCAGCAGCACCATCACGCCGGCGACGCCGAACACGGCGATCCGCAGCCGGCGCAGCCCACCGGGGACGAGGTCGTGCGCGATCGCGCCGGACATCACCAGCAGCAGGCCGAGCGATGTCGCCAGGAACGCTGCGAACGCGCCCGCGGTCAGCAACGCCGTGAAGAGGCCGCCGGCCCAGCCACTGTCCACTTGGTACGGCAGCGCGACGACGACCGTGTCGGTCGCGCCGGACAGGTACAGCCCGGGTACGAGCACCCGGCCGAGAACGCCGTACACGCCGGGGAAGAGGTAGAAGATTCCCAGGAGCGCCACGGTGATCGCGGCCGTGCGGCGTGCGGCGCGGCCGTCGGGGCTGGTGTGGAAGCGCATGAGCACGTGCGGCAGGCCCATGGTGCCGAGCATGGTCGCGATGAGCACCGCCCAGGTGCCGAGCAGCGGGTAGCCCTGGTCGCCGAGGTCGAGCAGCGGGCGTTGCCAGTCGTGCCCGCCGAGCGGGGCGCCGCCGCGGACCGACGGGACCGCCGCGCCCTCGCCGAACACGACCTCGTCCTGGCTGTGCGCGGTGAACTCGCCCGGAAACAGGGTTTCCGCCACGCCGTTGCGGCGCACGGCGGTGGGTTCGCGGATTTCCATGGTGACGTCCACTTCGAACTTCACCGGCGTCTCGCGGGCGAAGTGGGTGAACTCGACCGGGTTCAGCGCGTCGGCCCGGTTGACCGCGCCGGCCTGCAGCACGAGCCAGATGGCCGGGATCAGGAACAGCAGCAGCTTCAGCACGAACTGGAACGCCTGGACGTACGTCGCCGCGCGCATCCCGCCCAGCGCCAGGGTGACGCTGACCGCGGCGCCGGCCAGCACGACGCCGACCCAGTACGGCGTGCCGCCGACCGCGGTGAGCACCAGGCCGGCGGTGCGGAACTGCGGGACGACGTAGATGGTGCCGATCACCAAGACGACTACCGCGGCCAGGCGGCGCAGCGCGGGGGAGTTGAGGCGGGCTTCGGCGAAGTCGGGGACGGTCAGCGCGCCCGAGCGCCGCATCGGGGCCGCGACGAGGACGAGCATCGCGATGTAGCCGGCGGTGAAGCCGACCGGGTACCAGAGCGCCCCGATGCCGTCCTTGACCACGAGCCCGGCGACGCCGAGGAACGACGCCGCGGACAGGTACTCGCCCGAGACGGCGGCCGAGTTGACGAGCGGCGAGATCCGCCGGGACGCCACCAGGAAGTCCGACGTCGTGCGCATGGCGGCGACCCCGCGGACGCCGATGAGCAGCGTCACGAGCACGACGGGGGCGACGGCGAGCGCGACGCCCATCAGCCGGTCCCGTTCTCGTGCGCCCCAATGTGGCCTTGGGTGCGTTCAACGCACCGAAGGCCACATTGGGGCGCTCTGGTCATTCGTCGTCCTCGAGGCGCTCGGCGCGGCGGAGCTGCCAGCGGGCCAGCAGGGCCATCGCCGGGTACGGGAGGACCGCGATCATCAGCCAGGACACCGGGATTCCCAGCAGCCGCACGGTGTCCAGGCCCGGGAAGATCGCGAAGATGCCCGGCAGGCCGAGCAGGAGCGCGAACATCAGGACGAGAGCGGGGACGCCGCGGCGGCGCTGGGCGCGGTAGAGGGTGGTGGCGCGCTGGGTGTCGCCCACGGGGAGGCGGGACTGGCGCCAGCGGTGGCGGGAGCGGCGCCGGGCGTGGGCCAGGCGGGTTTGCGGGCTGGTGACGGCGACGCGGCGGATCTTGCTCATCGCGGGCCCGGCCCGAGCTGACCGCGCTGGGCGGCTTCGAGCAGCCTGTCCCGGAGGTCTCGCGCGTGCCGGCGGCTGACCGGGACGTCGCCCGCTTCGGTGTGGGCCAGCAGCCCACCCGCCGAGTCGCTGCGCAGCTCCAGCACCGCCCCCACGGAGAGGAGGAACCCGCGGTGCACCCGGCTGAACCCGGTGCCCTCCCAGTACTCCTCGAGCCGAGAGATCGGCATCCGCACGAGGTGCACGCCGGCGCGGGTGTGCAGGCGGACGTAGTCGCCGTGGGCCTCCACGAACGACACGTCGTCGCGGCGGACGTACCGGGTGCGGCCGCCGGACTCGACCGGGAGCGCGGCCATCGCGTCCGGGGTCGAGCGCGAAGACGGCGTCGCCATCCGCGTCACCTTGGCCAAAGCCGCCGAGAGCCGCTCGGCGCGGACCGGTTTCAGCAGGTAGTCGACGGCGCCGATGCCGTACGCCGTCACCGCGTGCCCGTCGTGCGCCGTGACGAACACGATCACCGGCGGCTCGCTCAGCTTCGCCAGCAGCCCGGCGAGCTCGAGACCGTCGAGGCCCGGCATCGAGATGTCGAGGAACACCGCGTCGAAGCGGTCGGCTTGCAGCAGCCTCAACGCCTTCAGCGCGTCGGCCGCGCCGACGACTTCGCCGACTTCGGGCGCTTCGCGCAGCATGCGGCACAACTCGTCCAACGCGGGAGGCAGGTCGTCGACGGCCAGCACCCGGAGCCCGGTCACGGCAGCACCCCCGGCTGGAACCGCGGCACCCGGACGATCACGCGGGTGCCCGCGCCGACCTCGGTCTCCACGGTCAGCCCGTACCAGGCGCCGTAGACGTCCCGCAGCCGTCTGTCCACATTGGCCAATCCGAGGCCGGCGGGGTCGTCCTCGCCGGTGCGCCCGCCCAGGATGTCGGCCGCGCGCTTCGGGTCCATGCCGACCCCGTCGTCCTCGACGAAGATCACGCAGTCGTTCCCTTCCGCCTGGCCGTGCACCTGGACCAGCCCGGTGCCCGACCGCGGCTCGATGCCGTGCCGGATCGCGTTCTCCACCAACGGCTCCAGCACGAGATAAGGCACGGCGACGGCGAGGATCTCCGGCGCGACCCGCACCTGGACGCGCAGCCGTTCACCGAGCACCGCCCGCTGCAGCGCCAGGTACGTCTCGATCGCGCGGAACTCCTCGGCGACCACCGTGTACTCGCCGTGGCGCGCCAGGCTGTAGCGCGTGTAGTCGGCGAAGTCGAGCATGAGGTCGCGGGCGCGGTCGGGGTCCGAGCGCACCAGCGACGCGATGACGGTCAGCGCGTTGTAGACGAAGTGCGGGGACATCTCCGCGCGCAGCGCCCGCAGTTCGGCCTGCGCCGCCTGGTCCGCCGACGCCTCCAGCCGGCCGCGCTCCAGAGCCTGGACGACGAGATCGGCGGCCTGGCCGGCGACCGCGTCCCGGACGTCGCCCACGACCAGCAGCGCCCCGGCCAGTTCGTCGTGGACGTGCAGCGGCAGCGCGAGGACGTCCGGCGCGGAGCCGGGTTCCTCGGTGTGGAGCACGCCGTCGAGCACCGTCGCGACGATCGCGTCCGGCCCCGGCCGGCCCGACCAGAGCAGCGAGCCGGACAGGTCGGTGAGGCCGAGTCCCGGGAAGCCGAAGAGCCGGCGCAGGCCGTGCGCGGCGCGGCGGGCCCGGGTGCCGGACAGGCCGTCGCGCAGGTCGTCGGTGACCCGGCGGGCGGCGGCGAGCACCGG
This sequence comes from Amycolatopsis sp. NPDC051371, assembly GCF_040682155.1. Lineage (NCBI taxonomy): Bacteria > Bacillati > Actinomycetota > Actinomycetes > Pseudonocardiales > Pseudonocardiaceae > Amycolatopsis > Amycolatopsis sp. NPDC051371. The sequence continues at coordinate 185,917 of NZ_JBFBAG010000009.1, read as the reverse complement.
CAGCGGGTCGGCACGGGACGCCGGGCGCAGGTGCACGGTCATCGGGGCCTCCCCTCGGCGGCGGTGTCCAGGGGACCAGATCCTACGGCTACGCGGGGTCGTCGCGGTCGGCCAGCACCTGGGCGTGGCGGCGGAAGCGGCGCCAGGTGCGGTAGTCGTGGAGCGCCGTGACGTCGCCGCGCAGGAGGACGTTCGCCGGGTACGGCCGGTCCGGCAGCGAGATCCAGCCGGTCGTGCGGGTCTCCTTGACCGCCACCGGCACCGGCCGGAACGTCGCCGGGTCGAGCCCGTCGCTGTGCCGGACGACCTCGTCGAAGAACCAGGCCGACGTGATCAGCGCCAGCACCCCGCGCGAGGACTTGAGCGCTTCCTTCAGCGGTGCCGCCTCCAGGAGCCGGAACGTCTGGTTGATCGCCGGCGCCGTGACGCCGAAGTCGTCGTAGGCGACTTCGCCCGCATGCAGGGCCATTCGCAGCCGGATCCGGGCCTCGGCGTGGTGGGTCAGGTTGTGCCGGTGCAGCGCTACGGCGAGCGCGTTGGGCAGGTATTCGACGAAGGGCCCCTTGGGGATCTCCGCCGGCGCGAGGACGAAGACGCCGTCCCCGCAGTCCTCTCTCCGACAGTGCGGCCATGGGATGCCGGCGTCCTCGAAGGCCCGGAACAGCGCCCGGTACAGCCCTTTGCGCAACGCCAGGCGGTGTGGTGTCGTCCTGCGCTGGTCGCCGTAGCCCTCGACGTCCACGGCGAGGATCGTCCGGTGTTCCGCCGGCCGCTCGTAGTTCATCGCACCCTCCCTGCGATCATGCATGTGCTGATGCATGTGCAGACGAGTGTGACGCGGAACACTCGGACAGGGGAACCGGTCGTGCGGTGAGCGGTGCCCGCACCGCGGTGACCGGCGGTGAGCGATCGGCGTTGGTGAAGTCGCCTGGTGAGCGGATTGACAACCATCACCGGGGGAGCTGACGGACAGAACGTGAAAGCGGCGAGACCGTGCCGGGTCGCGGCACGGCCCCGCCGCCGATCAGGGGGTCAGCAGGACTGCTTGTAGAAGTACTGCGAGTTGGCGTCCATGTCCGCCTTGGTGATCGAGTGCAGCTCCGCGGTCAGGTTCCGCGTCACCGGCTTGCCCTCGACGGCCGCCACGGCCTGCTGGACGCCCTGGGTGCCGATCGAGGCCGGGTCCTGGGCGATCAGGGCCTGGTACTGGCCGTTCTTGAGGCCCTCGACCTCGGACGGGCTGGCGTCGAAGCCGATCAGGTTCACCGCGCCGACCTTGCCGGAGTTGCGGAGGCCGGTCGCCGCGCCTTCCCCGGTGTTGAGGTTGGTCGCGAAGACGCCGATGAGGTCCGGGTTGGCGGCCAGCGCCGCGGTCACCTTGGACGCGGCCTGGTCGGGCTCGTTCTGGGTGAACTGGATGCCGATGGACTTGAGGTTCGGCGTGTTCTTGAGCTCCTCCTCGAAGCCCTTCGCACGCGCCGCCGTCGTCGACGTGCCGGCGATGGTGTCGAGCACCAGCACCGAGCCGGCCTTGCCGCCGGCCAGCTTCCCCATCGTCTGGGCGGCGAGCTTGCCGCCCTGGGCGTTGTCGGAGGAGATCGACGACGCCGCGACGCTCGAGTCCTTGAGCGCGGTGTCGACCTCGACGATCTTCGCGCCGCGCGCCTTGACCTGCTGGATCGGCGCGAGCATCGCCGTGTCGTCGGTCGGCGCGATGAGCAGCGCGGCCGGCGGGTTCGCGCCGAGCGCGTTGACGAGCTGGGTCTGCAGGGGCGCGTCGAACTTCTGGGGCGCCTGCGTGGTCAGCTCGTAGCCGAGCTTCTTCGCCTCGGCCTCCGCGCCGCACTGCAGGGAGATGTAGAACGGCTCGGCCTGCACCCCCGGGATCAACGCGAGCTTCTTGGCGTTGGCCGAGTTGGCCTGGCTGGTACCGCCGCCGGTGTCGCCCACCGTGCCGGAACCGCACGCGGTGAGCAGCGCGGCGGCGGACGCCAGCGCGCCGGCCGCGACGAGCGTCTTGGTCAAGTTCATCGAAAGCACCTCTTTGTACTCGGGGAACTCAGCGGGAGTTGCGTTGACGGCGGCGGCGCTGGTCGAACCAGACCGCGGCGATGAGCACGGCGCCGACCGCGATCATCTGCCAGAAGTCCGGGACGCCGGTGATGTTGAATCCCTTCTTCAGCACGGCCGGGATGAACACGCCGATCACGGTGCCGAGCACCGAGCCGATGCCGCCGAAGAGGCTCGTCCCGCCCATGACCGTCGCCGCGATGGCGTTGAGGTTGTCGCTGGTGTGCCCGGTGATGGTGGTCGAGTTGTAGTAGGCCAGCGACAGGAACCCGGCGAGCCCGGCCAGGACGCCGGTCAGCGTGTAGACCTTCATCAGGTGCGCGGTGACGCCGATGCCCGCGCGCCGCGCGCCTTCGGCGTTCGAGCCGATGGCGAACGTGTAGCGGCCGAACTTCGTGGTGTGCAGCAGCCACGCGCCGATCAGCGTGATCACCACGGCGATCAGCACCAGGTTCGGGACGACGCCGAACGACGTGCCGTAGCCGAGCTCCTTGTTCAGCACCACCGGGACCGTGCGCACGTCGCTGCCGTTGTTGAGCAGCAGGGACGCACCGAGCGCCGCGCCCATCGTGCCGAGCGTGACGATCAGCGGCGGGATGCCCGCGACGGCGATGAGGAAGCCGTTGATCAGGCCCCACACCGTCCCGGCCAGGACGGCGACGATCAGCCCGACGATGATCACGCCCCAGCCCGCGCCGCCGGCGTTGCCACCGGACATGGCCTCCATCGTCTTGCCGCCGACCATGCCGGCGAAGATGAGCACCGAGCCCACCGACAGGTCGATGCCGGACGTGATGATCACGAACGTCATGCCGACCGAGAGCACCAGCAGCACGGCCGTCTCGATGAGCAGCAGCTGGAAGTTGTACAGCGTCGGGAACGCGCTCGGCGCGAGCACGCTGAACACGATGATCAGCGCGATCAGCACCAGCGCGATCCAGAACGTGTTGGCGCCGACGAGACGTTTGCCCAGCGGCCGCTTGCCGAAGCCGCTGTCGGGCGCTTCCTGGATGTCCTTCTGCGCGGGCGTCGACACGGTCACGCCGCCTCCTCTTGCACGAGCGCGCCGGTCATCGCGGCGACGAGGTCCTCGAGCTTCGTGTCGGACCCGGTGAACCGGGCGACGCGCTTGCCGAGCCGCAGCACCTCGACGCGATCGGCGACCGACAGCACCTCGGGCATGTTGTGGCTGATCAGCACGACGGCGATGCCCTTGTCGCGCACCTTCTTGATGACGTCGAGCACGCGCTCGCGCTGCACGACGCCCAGGGCCGCGGTCGGCTCGTCCATGAACACGACCTTCGACGCCCACACGACCGACCGCGCGACCGCGACGCTCTGGCGCTGCCCACCGGAGAGCGAGCCGATCGGGACGTCGGTGCTCTGCAGCGTCACGCCGAGGCGCTGGAACTCCTCGACGGCCCGCCGCCGCATCTCGGCCTTGTCGAGCATGCCGAGCTTGCCGAGGAAACCCTTGCGGTGGATTTCGCGGCCCAGGAACAGGTTCGCCGCCGGATCCAGCTCGGGTGCGACGGCCAGGTCCTGGTAGACGGTCTCGATGCCCAGGCGCCGGGCCGTGGTCGGCGAGTCGAAGTGCGCCTCGGCGCCGTCGAGGAGGATCTTTCCCGACGTCGGCTGCTCCGCGCCCGAGAGGCACTTGACCAAAGTGGACTTGCCGGCGCCGTTGTCGCCGATCAGCGCCGTCACCTCACCCGCGCGGGCCTGGAAAGCCGCGCCGCGCAAGGCTTCGACCGACCCGTAGTGCTTCGTCAGGTCGACCGCTTCCAGCAGGATTTCGCTCATCCGTGCCTCTCCTCCGGCGCCGGCGGCCGGCAGCGGATCACCGTCGCCGTGCCGGACAGCTCGGTCTGGCCGGCGTCGAACGGCACGACGTAGGTGTCGCCCTTCGCCAGCGCGTGCTCGCCGCCGTGCTCGGTGCGCAGGGTGCCTTCGCCGTCGAGGACGACGAGCACGGCGAACGACGGGTCGAGTGACAACGTTGTCGTCTCGTCCGTGCGCAGCTGGTCGGCTCGGAAGAACCGCTCCGATCCACCGGCCAGCAGGTCCACGGTGGACGCGCTGTCGCCCGCGGTGCGCTTGATGATGGAGCCCAGCCGGTCGGTGTCCCACCCGGAGGTGTCGAGTGCTTCGATCGCGGTGTCGAAGCCGATCCCGAGGTGGCCCTTCTCCGGCGACGCGAGGAAGTCGCGCCACTCGATGGTCAGCGAGAAGTCCGTCGGCTGCTGCAGCTCGACGACGAACACGCCCTCGCCGATCGCGTGCGGCAGCCCGGCCGGGATGTAGACGGTGTCGCCCGCGGTCACCGGGACGCTGTTCAATGCGCCCAGCATCGAGGGCACGTCCTGCTCCCGCGTCCACTCGGACACGGTCGCCTTCGACAGCGTCTCCTTGAAGCCGGGGTAGACGCGCGGGTCGTCGCCGTAGGTGCCGACCACGATCCACGCCTCGGTCTTGCCGAAGTGCGAGTCGAAGTGCTGCTTCGCGAAGGCGTCGTCCGGGTGGAAGTGCACGGGCAGCCGCTGGCCCGCGTCGAGCAGCTTGACCAGCAGCCCGGTCGACGTCCCGAGCGCCTCGACGTGCTTGGCGCCGAGCCAGCCGTTCGGGTTCGCGACGACCGCGTCGCGCAGCCAGGCGCCGTCCGGGAGCCGGGTCAGGCCGTTGGTGTCCTGGCCGAACATGGTGCTCACCGAGGCGACCCAGTCCTCCGGGCCGAACTTCTTCTCGGAAGACGCGCCGCGCAGCGCCGCGATGGCGTCGCCTCCGCGGTAGAACTGCGGGGGCTGGTTGGCCGGGAGCCGGATGGGTTCGAGGGTCACGGGGCGACCTCACCGGAACCGCGGGCGACGAGATGCACGGGCAGGACGACCTTTCTGGGCGGGGATTGATCTCCTTGGACGCGCGCGAAGAGCAGCTCGGCCGCGGCGTGGCCGAGCGCGCTCACGTCGTGCGCGACGACGGTGACCGGCGGGTCGAGCAGGTCGGCCAGCTCGAAGTCGTCGAAGCCGACCATCGCCGGGCGCTGCTCCGCGTGGGCCAGCGCGCGCAGCACGTGCACGGCGACCCGGTTGTTGCCGGCGATCACCGCGGTGGCCGCGTCCGGGCCGTGCATCAGGCGCTTCACGGCGTCGCCGATGTACTCCTGCGTCGGCGTCCGCATGGAGACCAGGGACTCGTCGTAGGAGATCCCGTTGCGGACGCAGCCCTCGCGGAACCCGCGCAGGCGCTCGGCCGCGGTGAAGATGTCCGGGCTGTCGCCGAGGAACGCGATCCGGCGGTGGCCGTGCTTCGCCAGGTGCGTGACGGCCTCGATGGTGCCGCCGAGGTTGTCGACCAGCACGGTGTCGGCCACGATGTCGCCGGCCGGGCGGTCGATGAACACCACCGGCGTGCCCGCGCGCATCTCCGGCACCAGGTAGCCGTGCTGCAGGCCGGCCGGGACGACGAGGATGCCGTCCACCCGCCGCGCGCAGAACTCCAGCACGAGCTCGCGTTCGCGGTCGGAGTTCTCCTCGGACGAGCCGGTGAGCACCTGGCGGCCGAACGACGTCGCGATGCGCTCGACCGCGCGGTTCAGCTCGGAGTAGAAGGGGTTGCCGACGTCCTCGACGATCAGCCCGATGGTGCCGGTCGTCGACCCGCGGCGCAGGTTGCGCGCGCCCAGGTTGCGCCGGAACCCCAGCTGCTCGATGGCCGCCATGACGCGCTCGGCGGTGTCCGGGTGCACCGCCGGTTCGTCGTTGACCACGCGCGAGACGGTCTTGATGCTCACGCCCGCCAGCCGGGCCACATCGCTCATGGTGGCCCGCCTGCTCGCGGTGCGCGGCGCGCCGTCGCGGTCCCGGCCGGGAGGAGACAACGTTGTCATAGTGACCGGGATTGAACGCCACCCGCCCGGGGGTTGTCAACGGTCCGCGTGCGGATTGTGCCGATTCGGCTACCGACGTCGTAGGGCAGACGGCTGATCATGCTGTCCCGAAGTGGACAGGTCTTGACGCGACCCTTGACTGTCTGGTGAGCCGCTGCCCAAGGTTGCCCCGTTCGACCGACTGCGCGACAAGGTTGTCATTTCGGTCGCGCTGACGACGTGAGAGGCGATGGCCATGGCGCGATTGCGCTTCAGAGCCGGTTTGACCTTTTTGGCATTGGCGGTGACGGCAGCGGTGGCTCCCGCTGTCCCCGCGACGGCAGCTCAGAACACCGATTTCGCGAAGTGGGTCAACCCCTTCGTGGGCACGCGGCCCGGCGGGGCCGACCACGGCACCGGGGGCGGCGCCGGCAACACGTTCCCGGGCGCGGTGGCGCCGTTCGGCATGGTGCAGTGGAGTCCCGACACGGTGAAGTCCCAGCCCGGCGGGTACTTCTACGACGACAACGCCCTGACCGGGTTCAGCCTCACGCACCTTTCCGGCGCGGGCTGTTCGACCTATCAGGACATCCCGTTCATCCCTTATGTCGGTGAAGTGACGACTTCTCCGGCGACCGACCCCGCGCACTACACGTCGAAGTTCTCGCACGCCAACGAACACGCGACCGCGGGCGCCTACGACGTCACCCTCGACAGTGGAGCGAAGGTCGAGCTGGCCGCGACCCAGCGCACCGGCTCCGCGCGCGTGACCTACCCGGCCGGCGCGTCCTCGACGCTGCTGGTCAACACGTCCGGCTCGGTCAACGGCACCGACGACGCGTCGATCACGATCGGCGAGGACAGCATCAGCGGCTGGGCCACGAGCGGCCGCTTCTGCGGCGCGCAGAACAGCTACCGCGTCTACTTCTCGGCGAAGTTCGACACGCCGTTCGAGTCGATCGGCACGTGGAAGAACGGCGCCGTGACGCCGGGCAAGTCCGCCGAAACCGGTGGTGCCAAGGCGAAGGTCGCGCAGCCCAACGGCGTCAACGCGTCGATCGCGCGCCCGGCCAAGGCCAAGACGCAGGACACCACCGTGTCCGGTCCGGGCAGCGGCGGGTACGTCACCTTCGCCAACCTCAACGGCGCGCAGGTCAACGTCCAGGTCGGACTGTCCTTCGTGTCCGTCGACGGCGCGAAGGCCAACCTCAAGGCCGAAAACACCAAGAAGTCGTTCGACACGGTGGCCGCGAGCGCGCGGAAGGCGTGGAACGACCAGCTCGGCAAGATCGCCGTCACCGGCAGTTCGGACGCGGACATGACGACGTTCTACACGTCGCTGTACCACTCGCTGATCCAGCCGAACGTCTTCTCCGATGTGGACGGTCAGTACCCGGGCTTCGACGGGCGAATCCACAAGGCCGACAAGGGCCACGCGATGTACACGAACTTCTCCGGCTGGGACATCTACCGCTCGGAGGTCCCCCTCCTGGCGACGATCGACCCGAAGGAGACCTCGGACATCGTCCGGTCGATGATGGCCTACGCCGAGCAGGGCGGGTCGTGGGACCGCTGGACGGTGGCCAACGACTACACCGGCGTGATGAACGGCGACCCGTACCACATCATCGTGTCCAGCGCGTACGCGTTCGGCGCGCGTGACTTCGACGCCCAGAAGGCGTTGCTGCTCATGATCAAGGGTGCCACCCAGCCGACGCAGGGCTACACCGAGCGGCCGGGCCTCGACGACTACCAGAAGCTCGGGTACGTACCGGGTGCCGGCGCGGACACGCTCGAGTACACCAGCGCCGACTTCTCCATCGCCGAATTCGCGAAGCGGCTCGGCGACAGCGCGACGTACACGACGTTCATGAAGCGCGCGCAGAACTGGCAGAACCTCTACAACCCGGGCACCGGTCACCTGCAGCCGCGCAACGCGGACGGCTCGTTCGCCGGCACCTACGACCCCGCCAGCTCGCAGGGCTGGGTCGAGGGCAACGGCGCGCAGTACGAGTGGATGGTGCCCTACGACCTCGGCGGCGTCGTGACGGCGTTCGGCGGGAACACCGCGACGCAGTCCCGGCTGGACACCTTCTTCACCCAGCTGAACGCGGGCACGCAGGAGCCGTACGCCTTCATGGGCAACGAGCCGAACTCCAACGCGCCGTACGTGTATTCGTACGCGGGCGCCCCGGCCAAGACCCAGTCGATCGTGCACCGCTCGATGGACGAGCTGTACAACCCGAATCCCGAGGGCCTGATCGGCAACGACGACCTCGGCCAGATGTCGGCCTGGTACGTCTGGTCCGCGCTCGGCCTCTACCCGGAGATCCCGGGCCGCGCCGAGACGCTGCTCGTCACCCCGCGCTTCGAGCACGCCGTGCTCACCACCGGCGCGGGCAAGAAGATCACCGTCAACGCGCCGGGCACCGGCGACTACGTGGGCAGCCTGAAGGTCAACGGTGGCGCGGCCTCGAAGGCGTGGCTGCCGGAGGCGCTCATCTCCAACGGCGGCACGCTCGACTACACCCGGTCCGCCACGGCGACCGCGTGGGGCAGCGCTCCGGCCGACGCGCCGCCGTCGTTCCGCGAGCAGGAGAAGCCCGCCCTGTCCTTTGTGGACCCGGCGCGCGCGGTGACACCCGCGGGGTCGACGTCGTCGGCGTCGGTCGGTGTTCAGGACCTCTCCGGCACCGCCCGGACCTGGGCCTACACCGCGGGCAGCGTCGACGGGGTCACGCTGACCCCGGCGTCGGGCAGCATTGCCGTCCCGGCGGGCGGCAAGGCGCACGCGGATCTGACGGTTTCGGTGCCGGCCGGGCTGGCCGACGGCGCTCGCCGCATTCCGGTGACGTTCTCGTCGCCGGGAGTCGCCTCGACGCAAGCGGTGCTGACGGTGCTCGTGGCGCAGCCGAACAGCTGGCTCGCCACGGTCGACAACGCCGGCATCTCCCCGGACTCCGACTCGTCGAAGGCCAACTTCGACGGCGGCGGCTGGAGCTACTCGGCCGACGCGCTGGCCGCGGCCGGCGCCACCCCCGGTGGCACGGTGACCAGTGACGGCATCAAGTTCACCTGGCCGTCGTTCCCGGCCGGCGACCCCGACAACGCGGTCGCCAACGGCCAGACGGTGAACGTGTCCGGATCCGGACGGCTCGCGCTGCTCGGCTCGGCGTCTAACGGCAACGCGTCCGGCACGCTGACGATCACCTACACCGACGGCAGCAAGTCGACCGCCACCATCGGGTTCTCCGACTGGACCCTCGGCGGCGGCGGCGCGCAACCGTCGTTCGGCAACCGGATCGTGCTGTCGACGCCGTACCGCAACGCTTCGGGCAGCGACCCGCAGCAGATCCGCACGATGGTGTTCGGTACGAACCCGATCACGCTGGACGCGGGCAAGACGGTGGCCAGCGTGACGCTGCCGTCGAACGTCAGCGGCGGCGCACTCCACGTGTTCGCCATCGCCACCGGCGCGTAAGTCCACAAAGGCGACGGCCCCCTCCTGTCCGGGAGGGGGCCGTTTCGCGTGCGTCCACACCGTGTCCCCCATTCGGCCGCTTACGCGTGAAGATCGCTGCGTTACGTTGGTCACACCCCAAGGGGAGTGGGGAGGTGGGGGGAATCGTGCCGATCACCCAGGAACCGTTGGTGTTCCCGGATGTCGAGCAGGCCGTCGCGGAGTTCGTGCGCGCGCGGCCGGAGCTGTCCGGCGTGCCGGTGGGGTCGGCGGTGCCGCCGGGCTTCGACGGGACGCAGCGGGCTGTGGTGCTCACCCGCCTCGGCGGTGTCTACCTCGACGACGACCGGCTCGACAACGCCGAAGTGCGGCTGGACTCCTACGGACCGGACAAGACCGCCGCGCACGCGGTCTCGTTGGCCGTGCGGGGTGTCCTGCCGCTCCTGACCGCCTCCGGCGGGACCGTGTTCCCCGACGTGGCCGAGCTCCAGGGCCCGTGCTTCGTGCTCGACCGGAAGCATTCCGACGCGAACCGTTACGTCATGCGGTACCGGTTCGTCGCGCAAGTCGAATCCAGACCGGCCTGACCGGCCGGCGGTGCAGTGGGAGGGCTGCTCATGCCAGGACTGAACGCCAGCGAAATCCGGGTGGCGGGAACCGGGGCCATCTACGTGGCGCCGGCGCACACCGCCGCACCCGCCGACTTCACGAAGCCGTGGGCGTCGCCGTGGGTGGATCTCGGCTACACCACGGCCGACGGCGTCAAGTTCGTCAAGAAGGACAAGCTCGATCCGGTGGACACCTGGCAGTCGGTGGCCGCGATCCGGTACGTCTTCAGCGACCGCGACTTCTCCGCGAAGTTTTCGTTGCTCCAGATCAACAGCGACACCCTGCAGTTCTTCTTCAGCTCGCCCGCGGGGACGAGCGGCGTCTACAACATCGCCGCCGCGCCCCGGGTCGACGAACGCGCGCTCGGCATCGAGTTCAGCGACGGCCCGAACGTCAAGCACCGGTTCTACATCCCCCGCGGGGTCGTCACCGAGACCGATGAAACCGCGATCACCCGGACGTCGGCGATCAAGCTCGGGGTCACGTTCACCGCGATGACACCGATCAACAGCACGTCCGAGCCGCTCGCGCAGTGGTCGATCAACCAGGCCGCCGCCGGCGCCGCCGCCGAAGCCGAAGCCGAAGAACAGCCCGCGTGACCGGGCGAGAGGGAACGCACGAAATGGCGAAGTACAACGTCAACGCGGTCCGGGCGCAGCGCCTGGAAGCACTGGGGGAGCGCTGGGAGTTCGAGCTGGACGGCGACACGTTCAGCCTGCCCAGCGAACTGCCCCGGGAAGCGGTGGCCCGGCTGTCCGGCCTCGATCCGTCCGACTTGGACGGTCTGCTCGAAGTGCTGCTCGGCGCGGAGCAGTTCGAGCAGCTCGGCAGGCACGCGCTGAGCGTGCAGGACATCCAGGCCCTGCTGGAGGCCTACGGCCGGGACACCGGTATGGCGCTGGGGGAATCCTCGGCCTCGACGCGCTCCTGAGCGAGCACGGCGAGGCCGTCGAAGCCGACCTGCTCCGGTTCTACCGGGTGGACCTGCTCGACTACTACCGCGGGAAACTGACCCCACGTCGGCTGCGGGTGCTGATCCGGCACCTGCCACGCGAGTCCGCGCTGGTGCGCGCCCTGCACGGCGAGGCGGCGGAGTGGGGCCTGACCGAGCACCTGCTCGCGGGCGCGGTCGACGAGCTGGCGGTGGGCAACTGGCTGTTCGTCGCGGCCAACTCCGCCGAGGGCGCCGACCCGCCGGACCGGCCGCGGCCGGTGCCGCGCCCGGGCGTGGAGGTGGCACCCGACCCGGCGGCGAGCACCGACGAGATCGCCGCGTTCTTCGGCACCCCAGGGAGGTGAGTTCGTGACCCAGCCGACGTCGGCCATCACCAACGCGGCGCAGGCCCAGGTGACGGCGCTGATCAACGGCATCCGCGAGTCGATCACGAGCGCCGTCTCCGACGCGGCCACGAAGCTGACCGAAGGGTTCACCGAGCACGTCAACAAGGAACTCGGCGAGATGACCGCCAAGTTCAAGGAGACGCACCCGGCCGTGACCGCGGCGGTCACCGACGTGGTGGGCTTCGCCGACGCGGTCGGCACGGCGGCGACCGCCGTGCAGAACACCGTCGGGCAGGTCAAGGACGCCGCGGCCGCGATGCGGGAACTGCCGGGCGCCATCAAGGACCTGCGCACGGGCCTGCGGGAAAGCGCTGTCGAAGTGCAGCGGCTCGGCGCCGACCTGAAGAACATGGTCAAGAACGCCCCGGGCGCGATCCGCGACCTCGGGACGTCGTTGCGGGGCGCGCTCACGCAGGGCCTCAACTCCGCCCGCCAAGCCGCGACGAGCGCGGGCCAGGCGATCGGCCGGTTCGCCGCGCAAGCCCGGAGCACCGCCGTGGCCGCGGCGGGCGCGGTGCGGAACCTGGCGCAGCTCGCGGTCGGCTACGCGAAAACCGCGGCACAGGCGGTGATCGCGACCGCGCGGACGGTGGCGATGGCCGTCGCGCAAAAAGTGGTCGCCGTCGCGACCCGGCTCTGGTCGGTCGCGCAGGCACTGCTCAACGTGGTGATGCGGCTGAATCCCATCGGGCTGATCGTCACCGCGATCACGCTGCTCGTGGCGGCGGTCGTGCTGGCCTACAACCGCAGCACCACGTTCCGGACGATCGTCAACGCCGTCTTCACCGCCGTGAAGAACGTCGTGCTCGGGGCGGTGAACGCGATCCGCGGCGTCGTCGCGGTCGTGTGGCCCTACATCGCCAAGGTGATCCAGGTCGCGGTCACCGTGATCCGCACCTACGTCACGACGTACTTCTCCATCGTGCGCACGGTCGTCACGACGGTGTTCAACGCGGTGAAGGCGATCGTCACCGGCGCGATCCACGCGGTCGTCGCGACGATCCGCGGCGTCGGCCAGGTGGTCGGCATCGTGCGGAACGCCTTCGACCAGGCCAAGTCCGCGGTGAGCAACGCGATCTCCGGGGTCGTTTCGTTCGTGCGCGGGCTGCCCGGCCGGGTCGTCTCCGCGCTCGGCAACATCGGGAAGACGCTCTACGGCGCGGGCAAGTCGCTGATCGAAGGGTTCATCGGCGGCATCCGCGACATGGCGGGCAACATCCTCTCGGCGATCAAGAACTTCATCGTCGACAAGATCCCCGGCCCGATCAAGAGCGTTCTCAAGATCTTCTCGCCGTCGCAGGTGATGGCCGACATCGGCCGCAACATCGGAGCCGGGCTGACCGTCGGCATCGAGGCGAGCGGCGACCAGGTTTCCGGCGCGATGACCCGGCTGGTGCCGCTGCCGGGTTCCTCGACGATCCGGCCCGCGGTGGCGAACCTGACCAAGGCGGTCGCGGCGTCCGCCGTGGGCCCGGTGGCCCGCTCCGCGCCGGGTGGCGCGGTGACCGTCAACGTGCACCCGCGGGCGGGCCAGTCCGAATACGAGATCGGCCGCGTCGCGGCCCGGGAGGTGGCATGGGCGGCGAAGCGCTGAGTGCCGTGTCGCTCGCGCTGCCGGTCTACGAAGTGGACGGCTGGGCGGGCAACGTCGTGGACGCGGACGGCGTCGAGTGGTGGGTGACCAAAGAGGACGGCTGGTCGACCGGGCCCGGCGTCCGGCTCGAACTCGCCGACCGCCCGCAGCGCGACGGCGCCTTCGACGCGCCGTCGTTCCGCTCGGCGCGGGTGATCACCTTGGAGGGCACCGCCGTCGCGCCCGACGAAGACGCCCACGAGCGGGCGAAGGACCGGATCGCCGCGATCCTCGCGGACGGCTCGGCACCGGCCGAGCTCGTCGTGCGGGAGCGCACCGTGACCCGCCGCGCGCTGGTCCGGCTGTCCGCCGGGACGAAGGTCTCCGACACCACACCGGTGAGCTTCGACTGGTCCCTGCAGGTCACCGCGCCCGATCCGCTGCGCTACGGCGCCGACGTCCACGAGCTGTCGTGCGGGTTGCCGAAACCCGGTCAGGGCATCACCTTCCCGCTGCGGTTCCCGTTGGTGTTCGGGCAATCGGAGGGCGGCTCGCTGGCGGTCGTGAACGCCGGCACGGCGACCACCCGGCCGGTGTGGACGATCACCGGCCCGTGCACGCAGCCGGTGATCCGCAACGATTCGACCGGCGAACGGCTCGCGTTCTCGCTGAGCCTCGCCGAAGGGGACGTGCTGACCGTCGACACCGCCGCACGCACGGTGTTCCTCGGCACGGCGTCCCGCCGTTCGGTGCTGCAGCCGCGGTCGAGCTGGTTCGGCTTCCCGCCGGGCGGCACGGCGATCGGGTTCGAGGCTTTCGACGACGCCGACGCGGGCACGCTGACCGTCCGCTGGCGCGACGCGTGGATCTGAAGAGCGAGAAGGGGAGCTTGCGATGGCGGAACGGCACGCGGGGTGGGTCGACGGCGTCGACTCGGCCGAAGCGCGGTTGATCACCGGCGCACTGGTGCAGGCGGACGCGACCGGCGACGCGCTCGACCCGCTCCGGGCGCGACCGGGCATCCGGGACGCGCCGGGCACGCCCGGACTGGTCGCGATCGCGTCGAACAAGCTGCGCGTCAACCCGTTCCAGGCGGTGCTCACCGACCGGGCCCGGCCGGGCGACGGCCCGTACATCGTCACGCTGGACGCGGTGAAGGAACTGCCCTTCGGCGCGGCGCACGCGTCACTGTCCAGAGTGGACCTGGTGGTGGCCGAGATCGTCGGTGGCGCCTTCGCGGTCAACGTCTACGCGGGGGAGAACGCCGCGAGCCCCGTCCGGCCGACGCCGAGCGGGTCGCCGGTGCTCGTGCTGGCCGAAGTGCAGGTGCCGCCGGCCGGCACCGCGCCGACGTTGCTCGACCGGCGCCAGTTCACCGCCGCGCTGAGCGGGATCCTGCCGGTGCGCGGGGACGCCGACCTGCCGCCGGTCGCGACCACGCACAGCAGCCAGTTCGTCTATCGCCTCGACACCGGGGTGCTGCTGTGCAAGCGCGGCACCGCGTGGGTGCCCTACCGCCCGCCGCGCGGGGACACCTGGCGCACACCGTCGCTGCAGAACAGCTGGGTCAACTACGGCAGCGGGTTCACCACGGCCGCCTACACCCTGCTGGACGACGGCTGGGTGCGGCTGCGCGGACTGGTCCGCAACGGCGTCTTCGACAAGCCGATCTTCACGCTGCCGGTCGGCTACCGGCCGGTCGCGCACTGGCTGCTCGGCGTCTCCACCAACCCGGACGCGCACGGCCGCGTTGACATCCTGCCGACCGGTGAGGTGATGGCGACCACGGGCAACTCCGGCTGGCTCTCCCTCGACGGCCTCACGTTCTCCACCTACTAGGCGCGGCAGATGGGCACGTCGTACACCTACCTGATCGCGGACCTGCGCACCGGCGCGATCCTGGACGAGCTCCCGCTGTCCGGAGTGCAGTTCGACAAGAAGCTGAACGACACCGGCACGCTGCGCGGGCAGTTGCGCGTCGACGATCCGGAGATCCGGATCCGGGAGCCGCGGCTGCTCGCCGAGCCGGGCCGCACCGCGGTCTACGTCGACCGGGACGGCGACCTGGTGTGGGGCGGCATCATCTGGACCAGCCGCTACAGCGCGGCCGGTGGTGTGCTGGAGCTGACCGCCGCCGACTTCCTGTCCTACTTCGACCACCGGCTGGTCCTCGACCCCGCGGACCTGACCCGGCCGGTGTCGTTCACGGCCACCGACCAGCTCGCGGTCGCGCGGGGGCTCCTGGACCTCGCGCAGTCGGCGGACGGGGGTGACCTGGGGGTGGTGGTGACCGGCTCGGCGAGCTCCGGCGTCCTGCGCACGGTGAGCTACACGTCGGCCGACCTGAAGTCGGTCGCGGAGGTCCTGCGGGACCTCGCCAACACCGACACCGGGTTCGACTTCGCCTTCGACGTCCGCTACGACGAGAGCGGCCAGCCGGAACGGTTGCTGCGACTCGGTTATCCGCGCCTGGGCCTGCCGGGCGGCGACCGTGCGTTCGTCTGGGAGTACGGCGCGAACCTCGTCGACTTCGTCTGGCCGAGCGACGCCGCGAGCATGGCGACCCGGGTGCTCGGGATGGGGAACGCCGACGCCGGGGGCGTCCCGGTGGTGCGGTCGGATCCGGGCGCGACGGCGGGCGGCTGGCCGTTGCTGGAGGCCGCGGCCGCGCCCGTGGACACCACCGACGCCGCGATGCTCGCCGCGCACGTCGCCGGTGAGCTGGCCGCGCGGCGGCGGCCCGTCGTGCTGCCCGAGCTGACCGTGCGCGCCGATCTCGACCCGGTCGTCGGGTCGTACTCGGTCGGCGACGACGCGCGGATCGTCGTGGCCGACCCGTTCTTCGCCGGGGACCAGCTCGACGTCACCGTCCGGCTGCTCGGGCTGTCGGTCACGCCCGGCGACGACGCCGGGCAGGAGGAGGTCGTGTTGACCGTCGAACCCTTCCTGGAGCCGTCGTGAGCCGCGTCAACCAGCCGGACACGCTCGTCACGCTGCTGCGGGAGATCCAGCGGCGCCTGCGCGTGCTCGAAGGCACCCGCCACGCCGCGACGTTCGCGGCGGCGGCCGCGCCCGTCCCCGTCCCCGTCCTGGCCTTCCAGCCGGCGCGTCCGCAGGACTGGCCCGGCACGACCTCGGCAGGGTGGACCCCGCTGGTCCGGCTGCTCACCCGGCCCGGCGCGTTCGTGGTCGTCCTCGAGGCCGTCGCCGACAGCGAAGGCGAGGTGCGCGTGGTCGTGGACGGTGAAGCGGCCGAACCCTTCGCGGTCACCGGCGACGTCGGCCGCCACGAAGTCGCGGTCGCCCCGAGTGCCGAGCTGGTGGTCGAAGCGCGGCGGACCGGCGGCACGGGAGCGGTGCGGGTGACGGCGTTCGCCCTCGCCGGTTGACCGCTGTCCGGAACGAGACAGGTATTCACCGCCCTCTTGACCGGTTCGTCGGGCGTTGCCGAAGGTGTCGGGGGATGACATCGTTGGCAGGAGGAGCTCAGTGAAGAGCAAGGTCCTGGCGGGCGCGTTGACGCTCGCCGTGGTGGCGACGGGGGTGAGTCCCGCCGTCGCTTCGGCTTCCGGGGGTGACGCCCTCGACGCCGTCAACACGTTCATCGGCACGCAGGACGAGGGGAACACCTTCCCCGGCGCCTCGGCGCCCTTCGGGATGACGCAGGTCAGCCCCATCACCTCGCACTACGCCGGCTATCGCTACACCGACACGGCCATCCGCGGCTTCGGGCACTTCTTCCTGTCCGGCGCGGGCTGCTGGGAGCAGGGCGGCCTGGTCTCGACGCTGCCGACCACCGGCGAAGTGGGCCCGGGCAAGGTGTTCGACACGACGAAGGCGTCCACTTTCGACCAGAAGCAGTACGCGGCGCCGTTCACCCACGACGGCGAGGTCGGCAAGCCCGGCTACTACAAGGTCCACCTGACCGGCTACGGCGGCGTCGACGTCGAGACGACTGCGGCCACTCGCGCGGGTGTCGAGCGGTACACGTTCGCGAAGTCCGGTGACGCCAACGTCTTCGTCAACGTCGGGCAGGCCAACGACAAGGAACCGGTGACCGGCAGCAGCATCCGCGTCGTCGACGACCGGACCGTCGAAGGAACCGTGGAGTCGCAGGCGTTCTGCGGCGGCAAGTCCTACACGACGTACTTCACGACGAAGTTCGACAAGCCCTTCAAAGCCTCGGGCACGTGGTCGCCGACCGGCGGCACGCCCGGGTCCCGCGAGTCGAGCGGCGGGGCGGGCCTGCGTGGCGCGTGGCTGACGTTCGGAGGCGGCGGCCAGGTCACCGCCACCACGGCGATCTCCCAGGTGGACGCGCAGGGCGCGCGGGTGAACCTGGCCGCCGAGCACATCCGGTCGTTCGACGCGGCGAAGGCCGACGTGCAGCGAACGTGGCGACACGAGTTGTCCACTGTGGACATCAAGGGCGGCTCGACCGACGACCGCACGGTGTTCTACACCTCGCTCTACCACGCGCTGCTGCAGCCGCTGACCGCGAACGACGCCGACGGCCGCTACTACGGCTTCGACAAGAAGATCCACCGTGCGGTCGGCTGGACGTACTACGACTTCTTCTCGCTGTGGGACACCTACCGCACGCAGAACCAGCTCCTCGCCCTGCTGCGGCCGGATCGCGCGAAGGACATCGCGAAGAGCATCCTCGCCATCCACGACCAGGGTGGCTGGCTGCCGCGGTGGGCGTACGCGAGCCAGGAGACGAACACGATGACCGGTGACCCGGTCACGCCGTTCCTGGTGGACCTCTGGCGATTCGGGGCGTTGTCGGGCAACGAGATGCGCGCCTACCAGGCGTTGCTGCAGAACTCCACGCAGATCCCGCCCGCGTCGTCGCCGTTCCAGGGCCGCTCCGGCAACGCCAGCTACCAGCAGGACGGCTTCGTCCAGTACGACCCGGACTTCCCGAAGAAGGGCCAGGACACCGACCCGAACCACGGCGCGTCCGCGACGCTGGAGTACGCGCTCGGTGACTGTTCGCTGTCGGTCATGGCCGCGGCGCTCGGCAAGAAGGACGACGCGGCCGCGCTGGCCGCGAAGGGCCGGACCTACCGGACGCTGTGGG
Source organism: Amycolatopsis sp. NPDC051371 (assembly GCF_040682155.1). Taxonomy (NCBI): domain Bacteria; kingdom Bacillati; phylum Actinomycetota; class Actinomycetes; order Pseudonocardiales; family Pseudonocardiaceae; genus Amycolatopsis; species Amycolatopsis sp. NPDC051371. The sequence continues at coordinate 167,916 of NZ_JBFBAG010000009.1, read as the reverse complement.
ACGAATCGCAGACGGACCGCGGCTTCACCGGCTTCTTCCGGCCGAAGGTCGCGGGCGGCGACTGGTTCTCGCCCGCGGACAAGCCGTACAGCCCGCAGAGCCAGGACGGCTTCCACGAGGGCACGGCCTGGCAGTACCAGTGGCTGGTCCAGCAGGACGTCCCCGGGCTCGTCGACCGCATGGGCGGCCCGGCGGCCACCGGCAAGCGGCTCGACGACTTCTTCGCCTACGACGAACTGGTGAAGGATCCCGCGACGGCTGTCCGCGAGAACTGGGTCGTCGGCCCGTACGACTACTACGACCAGTTCCGCTACAACCCGAACAACGAGCCCGACCTGCACTCGCCGTGGATGTACGCGCTCACCGGGCAGCCGGCGAAGACGTCCGGGGTCGTGCGGGCGGCGCACACGCTGTTCACCAACGCGCCCAACGGCGTCACCGGGAACGACGACCTCGGCACGATGTCGGCGTGGTACGTCTTCAGCGCGCTCGGTCTCTACCCGGCTGTCCCAGGGAGTGGGAACTTCGTGCTGAACTCGCCGCGGTTCGCGAAGTCCGTGCTGCACCCGGAGAACGGGCGTGACATCACGATCAAGGCGCCCGGCGCGGACGGTTCGAAGCTGCAGTACGTCTCGGGCCTGCAGGTCGGCTCGAAGCCGAGTGATCGCGTGTACGTCAACGTGGACCAGCTGAAGCGGGGCACGACGCTCGACTTCCGCCTGACCACCGACGCCGCCGCGGCGACGTGGGGGACGTCACCGTCGTCCGCACCTGCCTCACCCTGCGCGGAGTAGACGGAAGCGCTCACGGCCGTGGTCCAGACCACAGTGGACCACGGCCGTGAGCATCGTCACGGGCCCCGGTGTTCCCGTGAGGGCCATCACGCCTCACACTGATATCAGCACGTCCGACAGCGCCGTTGACGTCCACAGGCAGTCCGCCTTGGACGGTGCGTCGGACGTTTTTTGTGCCTAGACCACAGTGGTGAGACCCCACAGGAGGAAGAAGTGTCCAGCAAGGCCGCTCTAGTGTTCCGCGTGGCCGCAGTCGCCGAAGCCCTTTCCTGGGCGGCGCTGCTTGTCGGGATGTTCCTCAAGTACGTCGTGCACTCCTCCGGTGAGGGCGGCGTGCCCGTCATCGGCATGGTGCACGGCGTGATCTTCGTCCTCTACGTGGTCGTCTCCCTGTCCGTGGCGAAGCCGCTCGGCTGGCGCCCGAAGACGCTGGTCCTCGCCCTGCTCGCGAGCATCCCGCCGCTGTTCACGTGGCTGTTCGAGAAGTGGGCGCTGCGCAACGGCAAGCTCGACGGCCCGCAGCGGCTGACCCACGGCGGTGTCGGCCTGTTCCAGGTCCGGGAACCCGTCGCCGTCTGATCCCGGTATGTGAGAAAGGGCCCGCACCTGCAGGTGCGGGCCCTTTCTCGTTCAGCGGCTATTCGGTGAAGTCGCCGGCCGCGCGGCGCACCTTCGTCAGCAGGTCCGTGAGCTGCTCGGTCTGCCGCTCGGTGAGCCCGGTCAGCCCGAAGCCGATGTCGTTGACGGCGACGGTCGCGGACTCGCGGCGCTTGCGGCCTTCGTCGGTGATCTCGACGAGCGTCGTGCGCCGGTCGGTCGGGTGCGGGACGCGCTTCACGAGCCCGTCGCGTTCCAGCCGGTCGACTATGTTGGTGACACTGGTGGGGTGCAGCTGGAGCCGCTCGCCCATCACCCGCATCGGCAGGCTGGCGCTGCGGGCGAAGGTGAGCAGCACCAGCGCTTCGTACCGGGCGAAGGTCAGGCCGTGCGGCTTGAGCGCGCCGTCCACCGCGGACTGGATGATCTGCTGGACCCGCATCACGCCGGTGACCGCGGCCATGGTGCCGGAGGGCCCGATCCGGGCCTCCCAGAGCTGTGCCGCGCGGGCGATCGGGTCGAACGGCAGCGGACGGTTCATGACACGCGAAGTTACCAGCGGGTACCGGCGGGTGTCGCCCGACCGGCGGAAAGAACACCGAAGAAGGGACTTCCGACATGATCGTCGCGTTCAGCGTGAGCCCGTCCGGCGGGGAGACCGACGGCGGGGTGAGCGAGGCCGTCGCCCGCGCCGTCAAGGTGGTCCGTGAGTCGGGGTTGCCCAATTCGACCAACGCGATGTTCACCAACCTCGAGGGCGAGTGGGACGAAGTGATGGACGTCGTGAAGCGGGCGGTCGAGGCCGCGGGGGAGGGCTCGGCGCGCGTCGGGCTGGTCCTGAAGGCCGACATCCGCCCCGGCTTCGCCGACCAGCTCGAGGCCAAGGTGGACCGGATCGAAGCCCACCTCCGCGACGCCTGACCCCAGTTCTCGAGCGCCCCAATGTGGCCTTCGGTGCGTCAGACGCACCGAAGGCCGCCTTGGGTGCTCCATCCATGCCCCCACCACCACCCTCAACGGAGGCGCTCCGCGCCGCAGTGCTGATTCAACGCAACCAAGGCCACATTGGGGCGCTGGGGGTCAGGGGAGCGGCGGGGTGAAGGCGACCGTCCAGCGGCCGTCTTCGCTCGTCACCGTCAGCGGGTAGCTGAACGGCTTGCCGTCGCCGAGCGCGCCCGTGACCGTCGCGCGGGCCGGGGCCGCCGCGTCCGGGCCCAGCTCCACGTGCACGTCGTGGACGCCGTGGTCCGCCAGCACCGTGACGTAGTCCTTCGCGAAGTCGCCGCCGCCGGAACCCGGGTAGTCGAGCAGGCCGGCGAACGCGTCGGCGTCGTGCCCGGAGAGCGCCGCGGAGAGACGGTCGCGCAGCTCGGCGGGCGAGCCGGCACCCGGGTCCGGTTCGTGCACGATGAGCAGCGTCACCGCGCCGATCCAGGCGACGGCGGCCGCGACCGACAGGCCCACCTTCACGTCACGCCGGATGTGCACCCGGCCGAGCCTGCCCCAGCGGCGCCGTCCTGCCAAGCGGACCGGCCGGGCACCCCGTGAAACTCCTCCGGCGCGCGTGCCAGGATGGAGGCGTGACCCAACCACGCGGATCTGCAGCGAAGTCAGCGGCCCTGTCCGCCGCCCTTTCCGGCGCGGTCGACCTGTCCGCGCTCAAGGCCCGCGCCGAAACGGCGCACAGGCAGCCGGCCCCGCCCGCGAGCGGCCCCGGCCCGGCGGGTGACGCACCCCCGCCCGCCCCGTCGTCCGGCGCCGTGATCGACGTCACCGAGGCCACCTTCCAGGCCGAGGTCGTGGAGCGATCCCTGCACCAGCTGGTGATCGTCGACCTGTGGGCCGAGTGGTGCGGCCCGTGCAAGCAGCTGTCGCCGGTGCTGGAGAGGATGGCCGCCGAGTCCGGTGGCGCCTGGGTCGTCGCGAAGGTTGACGTCGACGCGAACCCGCGCATCGCGCAGCTCTTCGGCGCGCAGTCCATCCCGACGATCGTCGCCATCGGCGGCGGGCAGCCCGTCGACGCCTTCTCCGGCGCGCTGCCCGAGCCCGAGATCCGCAAGTGGATCAACGCGCTGCTCGACGCCCTGCGCGACAAGCTCCCGGCGATCCGCGAGGCCGAGGCCAACGGCGCCGGCCCGGTCGAGGAGCCCGAGGACCCGCGCTTCACCGAAGCGGAAGAGGCCTTCGAGCGCGGCGACTTCGCCGGCGCGCAGGCCGCGTACGAGCGCATCCTCGACGTCGAACCGGCGAACGAGCTGGCGAAGAACGCCCTGGCCCAGGTCAAGTTCACCGCCCGCGCGGAGAGCGCCGACCCGGAGGCGCGCGCGAAGGCCGACGCCGACCCGTCCGACCTGGCGGCCCAGCTCGACGCGGCCGACCTGGAGATCGCGGAGAACAACGTGGAGGCGGGCTTCAAGCGCCTGATCGACACGGTCCGCCGCACGGCGGGCGACGACCGCAACAAGGTCCGCGAGCACCTGGTCGCGCTGTTCGACCTCTTCGACCCGGCCGACGACCGCGTCATGAAGGCCCGCCGCGACCTGGCGAGCGCCCTCTTCTAGGACTCATGAGAAAGGCCCCCACCGCGCGGTGGGGGCCTTTCCCATGAGCTCAGGCGTACTGCTTCGAGCAGACCGAAGACCCCTCGAGGTACCCGCGCCGCAGCGACTCGACGCGGTCGAAACCGCTGTCCGGGCGCTTCCCGTTGACGTCGGCGGAGATCAGGCTCTCCGGTTGCAGCAGGTCCGCGATCGCCTCGTCGAGGTCGCCCGCCGACAGCCGCAGGTCGCCCGGGCGGTTCGTGAACGCCGCCCACGCACCCACCAGGCACGCCGTGCGCAGCCCCGCGTTCGCGTTGTCGATCGACGCGCCGACGCCCTTCTGGATGCCCATCGCGTACCGCGAAGCGACTTCCGAGAACGCGGCGAAGTCGCCCATGCCGCCCGGGTCTTCGCCCTTCATCTCCGCGTCGCGGTCGATCGGCTGGGCCAGCTGCGACAGCTTCGCCAGGTCGATGCTCACCGTGTTGTCGCCCGGGCAGTACGACGCGGGCGGCGTGGTCTGGCAGCTGCCGCCGTCGGCGATCTCCGGCGCGGTCACCCCGGCGCCCTTGAAGGCCTCGTCGAGGCTCTTCTTCAGCAGGTCGACGGCCTGGTCGTTGAACTTCGCGTCGCCCTTGCCGGTGTCGCCCTTGTCGAACGGGCGCTCGGTCAGCCGGGCCTTGACGTTCTCGGTGTTCATCGCCGCGCACTCCTTCGGGCCCTTCTCGAACCCGGTCTGGAACGCGAAGGTGCGATCGAACGCCGTGCCGTGCGCGCCGCGGTCGGCGCCGCTGGTGCCCGCCTGGTCGCGGATCAGGAACATCGCCGCCATGACCTGGTTCAGGCCTTCGGACGTCGACACCTGGTAGTACTTGCTCTTGTTCTCGGCGACCCAGCGGAAGTAGCCGCCGGCGAAGCAGTCGGCCTGCTGCTCCTTCACGACGGTCGGGGTGCTCTTGGTCATGTTGGCCTTCTCGCCGAGCCGGTACTGGACGGCGTGGCCGAACTCGTGCGCCAGCACGACGACGACGGACATCGGCCCGAACCGCTGGCGCAGCATCGGCAGCAGGACACCGCGGTCCCACGCGACCGAGTCGTCGACCGAGCAGTAGAACGCGTTCACGAGCTTCTTGACGCTGCCGCAGCCGGTCTTCTCGGTGTCGGTCTGCGAGTCGTAGGACAGCAGCGACTTCACCGGCTCGAACTGCTCCCCGAAGTCGGCGGGCAGCCGCTCGTTCCAGTACGTCTGGACGTCGTCGATCGCGGCGGTGGCGAGCTTGTCGTCCTCGCCGCCGTCGGCGTTCTTGACATCGATGGTCGGCGTTGGCGCGTCGGGCTTGAGGCCGCTCTCGAAGTGCGTCACCGGCAGCCCGGCGACGGACCCGGCACCGGTGTCCTTGCTCGGGTCGCCCGTGGCGCCACCCTTGCTGTCGCACCCGCTCACGGCCACCGCCGCGACGGCGAGCAACGCGACCAGCCCCCGTCCCCCTCGGATCATCTTCACGTGCTCCACTCCCGACCTGCGCGTACCCGACGGGCAGGACCATACCCAGCGCTTACGGGGCGTGTGCGCGTTATCCCCGAACTACTCCCTGCGCAGGTCGGGCCGCGGCCCGATATCGTCGCTTCCCATGCGTGCAGTCCGCCGGTTCACCGTCCGCGCCAGCCTTCCCGAGTCGCTGTCCGGCCTGGGCGCGCTGGCCACCAACCTGCGCTGGACGTGGCACCCGCCGACGCGCGACCTGTTCGCGTCGATGGACGCCGAGCTGTTCAACGCCGTGCGCGACCCGCTGCGGATGCTCACCGCGCTGCCGCCGTCGCGCCTGGACGAGCTCGCCGTCGCCGACGACTTCCTCGCCCGCGCCCGGGACGCGGCCGCGGACCTGGAGAACTACCTGTCGGAGCCGCGCTGGTACCAGCAGCGGGACGACGCCGAACTGCCGCCCGCGGTCGCCTACTTCTCCATGGAGTTCGGCGTCACCGAAGCGCTGCCGAACTACTCCGGCGGCCTCGGCGTGCTGGCCGGCGACCACCTCAAGGCCGCGTCCGACCTGGGCGTGCCGATGATCGGCGTCGGGCTGCTCTACCGCAACGGCTACTTCCGGCAGTCGCTGTCGCTCGACGGCTGGCAGGTCGAGCACTACCCGGTGATCGACCCCAACGCGTTCCCCCTCGAACTCCTCACCGCGGGCGGCCGGCCGGTGCTGATCGGCGTCGCGATGCCGGGCGGGCGCGAGCTGTGCGCGCAGATCTGGCAGGCGCGCGTCGGGCGCGTGCCGCTGCTGCTGCTCGACACCGACACCGAGGCCAACGACGAAGACCTGCGCGGCGTCACCGACCGGCTCTACGGCGGCGACGCCGACCACCGGCTGCGGCAGGAGATCCTGGCCGGCATCGGCGGGTTCCGCGCGGTCCGGAAGTACTGCGAGCTGACCGGCCACCCGCAGCCGATGGTGTTTCACACGAACGAGGGACACGCGGGCTTCCTCGGTCTCGAACGTGCCCGCGAGATCGTCCAGGCGGACGGCCTCGCGTTCGACGAGGCGATGCCCGCGGTCCGGGCCGGGACGCTGTTCACCACGCACACCCCGGTCAGCGCGGGCATCGACCGGTTCCCGGTGGACCTGGTGCAGCGCTACTTCAACGACGGCAGGCTGGTGCCCGACATCGACCCGAGACGCGTGCTCGCGCTCGGCGCCGAGGACAACCCCGGCCTCTTCAACATGGCGCACATGGGCCTGCGGCTGGCGCAGCGCGCGAACGGCGTCTCGCAGCTGCACGGGCGCGTCACGCGCAAGATGTTTTCCCGGCTGTGGCCCGGCTTCGACCACGACGAAGTGCCGATCTCGTCGGTGACCAACGGCGTCCACGGCCCTACCTGGGTGGCGCGCGAGCTGAGCACGCTGCTCGGGCGCGAATGGGGCCTCGACGTCGGCGAGGCGCCGCTGCGCGACGGCGTCTCGGACGCCCAGCTGTGGGGGCTGCGGCGCGAGCTGCGCGAGAAGCTGGTGCACGAGGTGCGGCGCCGGGTGCGCGCGGCGTGGCTGCAGCGCGGCGCGTCCCCGCTGGAGCTGGGCTGGGTGGACTCCGTGTTCGACCCGGACGTGCTGACCGTGGGCTTCGCGCGTCGTGTGCCGACGTACAAGCGGCTGACGCTGATGCTGCGCGATCCCGAGCGGCTGCGCACGCTGCTGCTCGACGAGCAGCGCCCGATCCAGGTCGTCGTCGCCGGGAAGTCGCACCCGGCCGACGAGAACGGCAAGCAGCTGATCCAGCAGATCGTCCGGTTCGTCGACGGTGCGGACGTGCGGCACCGGATCGTCTTCCTGCCGGACTACGACATGTCGATGGCGCGGTACCTCTACCGCGGCTGCGACGTCTGGCTGAACAACCCGGTGCGGCCCCTGGAAGCCTGCGGGACGTCGGGCATGAAGTCGGCGCTGAACGGCGGGCTGAACCTGTCGATCCGCGACGGCTGGTGGGACGAGTGCTACGACGGCAGCAACGGCTGGGCGATCCCGACCGCCGACGGCGTCACCGACCCCCTGCGCCGCGACGACCTCGAGGCTGCGGCGCTGTACGAGCTGCTCGGCCAGCAGATCGCGCCGCTGTTCTACGGAGCCACCGACGGCGTGCCCACCGGCTGGCTGTCGATGGTGTGGCACACATTGGAGACGCTCGGCCCGCGGGTCCAGGCGTCCCGGATGGTCCGCGAGTACGTGGACAACGGCTACCTGCCCGCGTCCCGCATGGTCGCGGCGGCGACCGGCGACGGCTACCGCGGCGCGCTGTCGCTGGCGGACTACCGCACGAAGCTCGAGGTGTCGTGGCCGCGGCTGCGGATCTTCGACTCGGAGCTGCTGGTGGAGGCGACCGAGCCCCTGGTCGTCGGCACGGAGGTGACGATCCGGGCCCGCATCGACCTGGCCGGGCTGGAACCGTCCGAAGTGGACATCCAGGCGGTGGTCGGCCAGGTCGGCGACGACGACGAGCTGCGCGACGCGGTCACGGTCCCGATGACGGCGGACGGCATCGGCGCGTTCGCGGCGCGGCTGAAGCTGCCGCGCCCAGGGTCGATCGGGTACACGGTCCGGGTGCTGCCGAAGCACGGCCTCCTGGCGGCCCCGGCCGAACTGGCGCGCGTGGTGCTGGCCTGACCTGGAGTTACTCCACCCCGCGACGGCCGGAAATCACGCCGCGGGTGGCGGGGAGCCGCGTTAGGTTGGGGGCATGCGCTTCGGAATGTTCGTTCCGCAGGGGTGGCGGCTGGACCTGGCCGGCATCGATCCCGCGGACCACTGGAAGACCATGCTCGGCCTCGCGAAGTACGCGGAGGCCGGGCCCTTCGAATCGATCTGGGTCTACGACCACTTCCACACCGTGCCCGTCCCGACCGAGGAGGCCACGCACGAGGCCTGGTCGCTGATCTCGGCGTTCGCCGCCGCGACGGAGACCGTGCGGCTCGGGCAGATGTGCACCTGCATGGGGTACCGGAACCCGGCCTACCTCGCGAAGGTCGCGGCCACCGCCGACACCATCGCCGGCGGCCGCGTCGAGATGGGCATCGGCGCCGGCTGGTACGAGCACGAGTGGCGGGCCTACGGCTACGGCTTCCCCGGCGCCGGCGAGCGGCTCGGCCAGCTCGACGAGGGCGTCCGCATCATGCGTGACCTCTGGACCACCGGCACGTCCACACTGGACGGGAAGCACTACCAGACGGACGGCGCGATCCTGCGCCCGTTGCCGCCGCAGGAAGGCGGCATCCCGCTGTGGATCGCCGGTGGCGGCGAGAAGAAGACGCTCCGGATCGCCGCGAAGTTCGCGAAGTACACGAACTTCGCCGCCGACCCCGAGACGTTCACCCGCAAGTCGGAGATCCTCGCGCAGCACTGCAAGGACGTCGGCACCGACTACGACGCGATCGTCCGCTCGGCCAACCACAACATCATCCTCGGCGAGACCGAGAAGGACGTCCAGGACAAGCTGGCCTGGCTGAGGTCCCACCTCGGGAAGTACATCGAGGCCGACGCCGTCGAGCGCTGGGCCGGCAACTTCGAGAACAGCCCGACCACGGGCACGCCCGAGCAGGTCACCGAGAAGCTCGCCGCGATGGGCGAACTGGGCATGTCCTACGCGATCTTCAACTTCCCGGAAGCCGCGTACGACCGCTCCGGCATCGACCTGTTCACCGAGAAGGTCGCTCCGGCGCTCGCTTAGGGCACCGCGGGGCTGCCGCCGGTCTCCACCGGGAGGCCGGCGGCAGCCCAAGCCCGGAAGCCGCCTTCGAGGTCGGTCGCCCGCGACAAACCCAGCCGCTGCAGGTCCGCCGCCGCCAGGCTCGACGAATAGCCTTCGTTGCACAGCACGACGACTGTCGTGTCCGAGGTCACCGACGGCAGCTTCCACTCGCTGTCTGGCGCCAGCCGCCACTCCAGGTGGATCCGCTCGACGACCACCGAGCCCGGGATCTCGCCCTCGGCCTCGCGGTTCGCGAAAGGACGGATGTCGACGAGCAGCGCGCCCGCCTCCTGCAGCTCACGGGCCTTTTGCGGCCCCACGCGGTCCAACCCGGACCGCGCGTCGGCCAGCAGCGTGTCGATGGCGCTCATCCTCCGACGATAACCGGCAGCGGCGGGATCTCGGCCGGGACGTCGGCGAGCGTCGCGTAAGCCCGCGTCGGCACCAGCGGTGGCGAGTACGCGTGGACGCTCGCCGCGGGCGCGTCGCCGATCCCGGTGACCTGGTGGGCGCGACCGGCGCCGAAACCGATGCCTTCGCCGGCGACGTGCGTGCGGCGCCGGATCGGGCCGCCGGGATAGCGGTACTCCTCGCCCAGTTCACCCTGCAGGACGGTGAAGGAGCCGGACGCGCCGCCGTGGTCGTGCGGCTTGGTGTGCTGGCCGGGCAGCCACGACAGCAGCCACAGCTCGACGCCGTCGGTCAGGGCCAGCCGGGCCCACCAGCGGCGGTCCTCGTCGAACCGCAGGATGTCCCGGACACTCGCCGTCAGCTCGGTGGTCACGGTGGTGGTCAGGTCCGCCAGCTCACGCGGGGTCCACAGGAGCCGCGACGGGTGCAGCAGCTCGGGCAGCAGCGGGTCGGTCAGCCGCGGGTGGATCTCGACGGCGGGACGGGTGATCGAAGTGGTCAACGCGGGTGCTCCTCGGACGCGAAGGTGATCGGGACGCGAACCAGCGCGGCACCGCACCCGTCACCAGGACGCGTGGGATCAGCGGAGCCGCGCCCGCGTACACCCGGCCGAAGCGACGAGGAGCAGGTCGATCGCACGACGGCGCCAGAACGAGCCCCGGGTGACCGGGGTGGCGTGCACGTCGGCTGACATGCCCGCGATCCTGCCACAGGAGAGTGGCCCACGGCACTTGCGGTGTGCGCTGTTCCACGTCGTGGACACGCTCCGACCAGCCGGTTCGCCGTCTCACCCGGGCGGGTGCGCACGCGCGCGCGACGGAAGACAGAATGGGCTTCGTGAGCGAGCCGATCCAGCCCAGCGAACTTGACGACCTCGTGGTCCGGATGGCCGGTGTCGGCGTCCGCCGGGGGACCAACGACCTCCTCGCCGGCCTCGACTGGTCCGTGGAACTGGACGAGCGCTGGGTGGTGCTCGGGCCGAACGGCGCGGGCAAGACCACCCTGCTGCGCCTCGCCGCGGCCGAGCTGCACCCGACCACCGGCGAAGTCGACCTTCTCGGCGAGCGGATCGGCCGGGTCAACATCTTCGACCTGCGCCCGCGCATCGGCTTCACCTCGGCGGCCATCGCCCAGCGCGTGCCGGGCGACGAGCTGGTCAAGGACGTCGTGGTCAGCGCCGGCTACGCGGTGCTCGGCCGCTGGCGTGAGGAATACGACACCCTCGACACCGCCCGCGCGACCGAACTGCTGGACGCGATGGGCATCGGCAACCTCGCCGAGCGCACCTTCGGCACCCTGTCCGAAGGCGAGCGCAAGCGCGCGCTGATCGCCCGCTCGCTGATGACCGACCCGGAGATGCTGTTGCTCGACGAGCCGGCCGCGGGCCTCGACCTGGGTGGCCGCGAAGACCTGGTCGCGCGGCTCTCGTCGCTCGCCCTGGACCCGGACGCGCCGGCGCTCGTGCTGGTCACCCACCACGTCGAGGAGATCCCGCCGGGGTTCACCCACGCGCTGCTCCTGCGCGACGGCCACGCGGTGGTGTCCGGCCTCGTCGACGACGTCATCACCAGCGAGAACCTCTCGAAGACGTTCGACCAGGACCTCGTGCTCGAACGCTCCGGGGATCGCTTCTTCGCCCGCCGTCGCTAAGCTGACGCTTACCGGCCGGTAGCCTGCTGGCAGATCGTCAACGAGGAGGAGTCGGCGTGGGAGAGTTCGTTTCGCTGGAGGTCAAGGACGGGGTCGGCACGATCCGGCTCGACCGGGCCCCGGTCAACGCCTTGAACGCCCAGGTCACCGCCGAACTCGCCGAGCTGGCGAAGGAGGTCTCCGAGCGTGACGACGTCCGCGCGGTGATCCTCTACGGCGGCGAGAAGACCTTCGCCGGTGGCGCGGACATCAAGGAGATGGCCACCCGCACCTACCCGGAGATCGCGAAGTTCGGCGCGACCCTCACCGGCACGCTGGCCGCCATCGCGAACATCCCGAAGCCGGTCGTCGCGGCCATCACCGGGTACGCCCTCGGCGGCGGCCTCGAGCTCGCGCTGACCGCGGACCGCCGGGTCGCCGGCGACAACGTCAAGGTCGGCCAGCCCGAGATCCAGCTCGGCGTCATCCCTGGCGCGGGCGGCACCCAGCGCCTCGCCCGGCTCATCGGCCCGAGCAAGACCAAGGACATCGTCTACACCGGACGGTTCGTCAAGGCCGAAGAGGCCTTGACGCTGGGCATCGTCGACGAGGTCGTCGCGCCCGACGACGTCTACGCGGCCGCGCACAAGTGGGCGGCCCAGTTCGCGAACGGTCCGGCTGTGGCGCTGCGCGCGGCCAAGGCGGCCATCGACGGCGGCCTCGACACCGACCTCGCGAACGGGCTCAAGCTCGAGTCGCACCTGTTCGCCGCGCTGTGGGCGACCGAAGACCAGAAGAACGGCATGAAGTCGTTCATCGAAAACGGGCCCGGCAAGGCCACTTTCGAAGGGAAATGACGTCTTGACCGACGTGAACGACCCGGTGCCGAACCCGCACGCCACCGCCGAAGAGGTCCAGGCGGCCTGGGCCGACCCCAAGCTGGCGAACGTGCTGTACCACGACTGGGAAGCCGGCACCTACGACGAGAAGTGGTCGATCTCGTACGACGAGCGCTGCATCTCCTACGCCACCGACGTGTTCAACGCCGTCGCGGGCGACGACGGCCAGCCCTACCAGCACGCGATGGAGCTGGGCAGCGGCACCGGGTTCTTCCTGCTGAACCTCATGCAGGGCGGCGTCGCCAAGAAGGGGTCGGTCACCGACCTCTCGCCCGGCATGGTCCAGGTCGCGCTGCGCAACGCCGAGAAGCTGGGCCTCGACGTCGACGGCCGGGTCGCCGACGCCGAACGCATCCCGTACGAGGACAACACGTTCGACCTCGTGGTCGGGCACGCGGTGCTGCACCACATCCCGGACGTCCAGGCGGCGTTCCGCGAGGTGCTGCGCGTGCTCAAGCCGGGCGGCCGGTTCGTCTTCGCCGGCGAGCCGACCAAGGTGGGCGACTTCTACGCCCGCAAGCTCGGCCAGTTCACCTGGTTCCTGACGACGCGCGTGACGAAGCTGCCCGCGCTGAGCGGCTGGCGCCGTCCGCAGGAAGAGCTCGACGAGTCGTCCCGCGCCGCCGCGCTGGAAGCCGTGGTCGACATCCACACCTTCGACCCGTCGGAGCTGGAGTCGTGGGCCCGCGGGGCCGGCGCGCAGGACGTCCACGCGGTCACCGAGGAGTTCGCCGCGGCGCTCGCGGGCTGGCCGATCCGGACCTTCGAGGCCGCGGTGCCGCAGGAGAAGCTGACCGTCCGCTGGCGGCTGTTCGCCTACAAGCTGTGGCTGCGGCTGTCCGCTGTGGACAAGAAGGTCCTCGCGAAGATCCTGCCGCGCGAGCTGTTCTACAACGTGATGATCACCGGGACCAAGCGGCCGTCCTGAATTGGGATATTCCTTCAGCCTCGGCGACGTCGCCTTCCTGCGCTCCGGCGCGGGGACGGCGGCGCTCGCCGAGGTTTCTTTGTTGCCGCTGGCCGATCACATCGCGTCCGTGGCCGCTGTTCGCCGTCTGATCGGCGAGGAACACGCGGCGGCCGTCTTGGAGACCGTGCTGCTGCGCCGGAAATCCGTGGGCAAACTGTCTGTCGAGGACTGGCTGTTCACGGCGGACGCGCTCCAGCAGGCCAGTGCCACGCCCGTCGCCCGGCACCGGGCTCAGCGGCTGGCCGGTCTCGACGTCCACGACGTCACGTGTTCCGTGGGTGCGGACCTCGTCGAAATCGCGCGGGTTGCACGGCGTGCGCTCGGGTCCGATCTGGACCCGGTGCGGCTGGAAATGGCCCGGCACAACGGAACCACCGCGGGTGTCGCTTTCGGGCTCGTCCGCGCCGACGCGCTGCGCCCGGTCAGCCGCGCCGGCGTCGTCGTCGCGGATCCGGCTCGACGTGATTCAGCCGGGCGGCGGGCGTGGAAACCGGCGGACTTCGCGCCGCCGTTGGACGGTCTGGTCGAGGCGTACCCAGGACGAGCGCTGTCCGTGAAGTGCGCGCCCGGCCTCGACTTCGCGCTCACGCCGTGGGCCGACGAGGTCGAGCTGGTGTCGCTGGACGGCCAGGTCCGCGAGTCCTGTCTCTGGCGGGGGCTGGGCACCGGCGTCACGCGGCGGGCGACCGTGCTGCGCTCGGACGGGACACAGTGGACGGTCACCGACGCCGAACCGGACGAACTGCCCACCCGTGAGCCGGGGGAGTGGATCGTCGACCCGGACGGCGCCGTCGTCCGCGCCGGGCTGGTCCGGCACTACGCGGCCCGCCACGGTTTGTGGCAGCTCGACGAACGCATCGCGTACCTGACCGGCGACACTCCGCCGTCGGGGGTGCGCGCCTTCCGCGTCCTGGAGCACGGGCCGTACAGCGAAAAGTCCTTGAAAGCCGTCCTCAAGCGACACGACGTCGGGCGGCTGGAGATCCTCGTGCGCGGCCTGGACGTCGACCCGGATGCGTTGCGGCGGCGGCTGAAGCCCCGTGGTGGCGCGGAAGCTTCGGTGGTGCTGACCCGGATCGGGCGGTCGCCGGTGGCGTTCCTGTGCCGCGCCGAAAGGTGAACGGAAACTTTCGAGGGTGGAACTCCGGGTGAACGTGACGTAGGTTCCCCGGGTCGTCAAGTTTGCACTGGAGGGTCGCCGTGTCCGGAAAATGGTCAGGTCTCGTCAAGCTCGCCGCCGCCGCGGCCATCGGTGCCACCGTCGCCTCGGGGGCCACCGCGCTGGCCGGCTCGGACGACGCGACCGCCGCCCGCTCGAAGGAGCCGGCCAACATCGGCCAGGTCAAGCTCGACGTCAAGGCCTACTACGGCGACTACCTCGACGCCGCCGGCAAGCACCACTACTCCGACACCAGCCGGTTCGTGAAGGACACCAACCGTGTCGTCACCGACGCGAAGCGCTACCTGCAGCAGCAGCTCGGCCGCGTGAAGAACCCGGCGATCGTGCTGGACGTCGACGACACCGCCGAGATCACCTACGGCTGGGAGGCCGACAACGACTTCGGCTTCGACCCGGTCAAGCAGCAGCAGGCCATCGACAACGGCACGTTCGTCTCGAACAAGCCGGTGCTGGAGCTGGCCAACTGGGCCGTGCAGCACGGCGTCAAGCTGTACTTCCTGACCGGCCGCAACGAGCTGCAGGGCCCGCAGTCGCTGAAGAACCTGGCCAACGAGGGTTACCCGGCCCCGGCCGGCGCGTTCTTCAAGCCGAAGGTGACCGCGCCGGACTACCTGCCGTGCGGGCTGACGTGCACCACCGTCCAGTACAAGTCGGGCACGCGGGCGCACATCGAGGCGACCGGCGCGCACATCGTCCTCAACGTCGGTGACCAGTTCAGCGACCTCGAGGGCGGCTACGCGCTGCACCCGACCAAGTTGCCGAACCCGATGTACTACCTGCCCTGATCCTCCGGAATAACCGCCGGGTCCCGGGTGCTGCTCCCAGTACACGACTTTTTCGAGGAGCTGACATGCCGGAGAAGAAGGTGCTGGTCCCGGGCCCGGACCACCCGATCACCGTCGAGCCGACCAAGGCGCGCGTGGTGGTCAAGGCGGGCGGGCGCGTGGTGGCCGACAGCCGCAACGCGCTGACGCTGCAGGAATCGAACTACCCGGCGGCGCAGTACATCCCGCGGGCGGACGTCGACTTCAGCGTGCTGGAGCGGACTGACCACGAGACGTACTGTCCCTACAAGGGCGACAGCAGCTACTACAGCCTGAACGTCGGTGACGTGAAGGCGGAAAACGCGATCTGGACGTACGAGAAGCCGTACGACGCCGTCGCGTCGATCAAGGACCACGTCGCGTTCTACCCGAACGTCGTGGACTCCATCGAGCTGATCGAGGACTGAGCTGGACCTCGATCTGCTGCGCACGTTCCTGGCCGTTCACCGGGCGGGTTCGCTGACCGGTGCGGCACCGTCGCTGGGCTTGTCCCAGCCGACGGTGACCGCGCAGGTCAGAGCCCTCGAAGAACAGCTCGGACGGCAGCTGTTCGTCCGGCGTGCCCGCGGCGTCACCCCGACCCCGGCGGCCGACGAACTGGCCGCCCGGATCGCCCCGCACGTCGACGCGCTTTCGTCGTTGACCGTTGGCGAGATCGACCCCTTCGCCGAGCCGGTGCACCTGGCCGGCCCCACTGAGCTGACCACCATGCGCGTGCTGCCCGCGTTGGCGGGCCTGGTCGCTGACGGGCTGAAGCTGAGGGTGACGTTCGGCCTGGCCGACGACCTGCTGGCGGGCCTCGCGCAGCGCCGGTTCGACCTGGTGGTCTCCACGATCCGGCCACGCGGCCGCGGTCTCACGGCAACGCCGCTGACCGACGAGGAGTTCGTCTTGGTCGGCCCACGCGGCTTCGACGGCGACCCGCGGACGGCGCCGCTGGTGGCTTACGCCGAGGACCTGCCGATCATCCGCCGCTACTGGCGTTCGGTGCTGGGTGTGCGGCCGCCGTCCGGGCCCTCTGTCGTCGTTCCGGACCTGCGCGGCGTCCTGACGTGCGTGCTGGCCGGGTTCGGCGTCAGTGTCTTGCCACGGTATCTGTGTGCCGCCGAGCTGGCTTCCGGCTCGCTGATCGCTCTGCTCGACCCCGAGGAACCGCCGATCAACACGCTCTTCGCGGTCACTCGTGCGGAACCCTGCCGGGCGGGGCCCGCGGCGGTGCGGGACGCACTGCTCGCGGACGCCGCCCGGTGGTGACTCAGCCGGTGTAGCCCGCGAAGATCTTGGCGAAATCGTACTTCGACTGCGGCACGTTGGTGCACTTGTAGAGCGCGCCGGTGCACGCGTTGGCGTCGCGGCCGGCTTCCCAGAACGACAGCATCCCCAGGTGGACGGTCTTCGCGAAGGCCACCAGCGCCTTCGCGTCCTTCTGGTAGAAGATCTCGTTCTGCGAGTCGTTGACGCCGATCATCGGGGTCACGCCGATCTTCTTCCACGCCGCCGCGTCGCTCAGCCCGTACAGCGACTTGAGCTGCGCCTGCGTGGCCTTGGCCGCGGAAATCGCTTTCGCGCCCTGGTCGCCGGCGCCCTGGTAGTAGTCCATCGCCATGATGTTGACCATGTCGAGGTTGACCCCGGCGTCCTTGGCCGCCTTGACGACGTTGAGCCCGTTCGCGTCGAGGCCGTTCGGCAGCACCGGCAGCGTCAGCGAGATCTTCAGGCCCGGGTTGTTGTTCTGGAGGGTCTTGAGGGCTTGAGAGCGGCGAGCGATCGAGGCCGGATCCGCGACGGCCGCGCCCTCGATGTCGAAGTCGGCGTACTTCAGGCCGTACGCCTTGACGACGGCGTCGTACTCGGCCGCGACCTGCGCGGACGTGCTGCACGCCTGGGCCAGCTCGATGCCGGACGCGCCGCCGAAGGAGATCTTGACGTCGCCACCGCCGTTGCGGATCTTGGTGATCTCGTCCTTTTGCCAGGCCGTGCGCGGGTCGTAGGCGCCGAACCAGCTGGCCTTGCAGCCGTAGGAGTTGACGAAGGCGAGCGTGAAGCCCTTGACGCCGCTCGCGGCGGACATCGCCGAAAGGCTGGGCGTGGGCCAAGCACCCATGTCGACGTAGGGCCCGACGGGGATCGGCGACCCGGCGGCGGCTTCGGCGGGAGCGCCGAGCCCGGTGCTCACGAGCGCGAGGCCGGCCAGCCCGGCCAGCAGGGAACGGAGACGCATGGTGGAACCTCCACGACGACGAGCGCGGCGGCGGGGATTTCCGGACCTAATTGGTATAGACCATTAATGTGGTCCGGACCATAGGCTGATCGGGCTACCCTGGTGACCCGCGGTAGTCGGCGGCCGGGCCGCCTAGACTTCCGCTGGTGCTGATCACCACGGAACGGCTCGCGCTGCACGAGTGGGCCGAGGAGTACTTCGACGGGTTGTTCGCGCTGGCGCAGATCCCGGAGACGGTCCGGTACGTCGGAACCGGCGAGCCGTGGACCCCCGAGTACACGCTCGCCAAGCACCAAGCGACGCTCGCCCACTGGGCCACGCACGGCTTCGGCTGGTTCGCGGTATCGGCGGCGCCGGGTTCGTTCGACGGCGTGGTGTCCTTGGTCCACCGCGGCCCCATGGAGTCCGGCTTGGGGTTGCCGGCGGTGGAGATGGGCTGGTGGATAGCGCCTTCCGGCTGGGGCCGTGGCTACGCGACCGAGGCGACGACTGCGGTCCGTGATTTTGTGTTTTCGTCCGGTTTCGCGGATCGTCTGATGGCGGTGTACGAGCCGGCGAACAAGGCGTCGGCGCGGGTGGTGGAGAAGCTGGGATTCACGCCGCACAGCCGCTTCACGCTGGACGGAAGGGGCGAGCAGCGGGCGGTCCTGGACCGCCCGCGCTGACCTTTCCACAGCCTGGCCCCGGCTGTGGACAACCCGGTTGCCTGCTGAGCGATCCGGCGGTTTTGTCCTACCTCGCCGATAGACTGGACTCGGGGACGCCCCCCAAGGGAAGGGCGGGGGCCGCGCTTCCGCCGGTCGGCTGGCCGTCGAGGCCTTCAGGCTGCAGGCCGGAACGGCGACGGTGCGCCAAAGCCGATTATGGTGCGCTCGACGCACCAAAATCGGCATTGGACTCTCGTGGACTTGCGCCGACCTCCGGTCATGGCAGAGCTGTTCTGTCAGAGCGAGATTGCCGGACCTCTGAGGGGAAGGGCGGGGTTGTCGCGTCACCGATCCGGCGCTGCACCGCCTCCGCCAGGCTGGATGGTCTGCGAATTCACCGAGGCATGGGAAGGACACGTCCGGCGTTTGTGCATCAGTTCGCCGTCGCGAGCGCTGAGCCGGGCGGCGAGTTCACGATCCGCCCTCGTCGGCGGATCGTGAACTCGTTGCGGTGCCGGACAAGGGTGACGCCAAGCCGGTCCTCAACGGGACGTGCGGCACCAGCGAGCCTGCGTCCGGAGGGTCACGCGCACCGCACCGGGACCGGAACATCGCCGATCCAGCGGTGCACCGCCTCCGCCAGCCCCTCGTCGCCCGACCCCGGCGTGCCGACCCAAGCCACGTGCCCGTCCGGCCGCAGCAGCACCGCGTCGATGTCCGAAGTGGACGGACTCGTCGCCGCGACCACCTCGACCGCCCGCGACCAAGTGGCGAACGACCCCGTCAGATCCAGCAACACCGGCCGCCCCGAGTGCAGCAATGCGGCCAAGTGCGTCTCGGCTGAAGACACCACCAGCGGCACGTCCGGCGCGAGCCGCCCCAGCCACGGGTGGCCGCCCGGCTCGTAACACGCGTCCAGCCCCGTGATGATCTCCGCCAGCGCCCGGTTCCCCGCCGGGTGCGCCGCGACCCGCCGCATCAGGTCGGCGAGCGGCTCGTCGGGGGCCTCGCCCAGCGCCACCTGAGCCTGCGTGTTCGCCAGGATTCGCGAGCCCGCCGCGTGCCGCTCGGCGTGGTACGTATCCAAAAGTCCCTCCGGGGCGGTTCCGTGCACCGTCGCCGCGAGCTTCCAGCCGAGGTTGAACGCGTCGTCCAGAGCCACGTTCACCCCGATGGCCCCCGCCGGCGGGTGGATGTGCGCCGCGTCGCCCGCCAGCAGCACCCGGCCTTCGCGGTAGTGCGTGGCCAAGCGCGCCGCGTCGCCGAACCGGGTCAGCCAGCGGGGTTCGCGCAGCTCGACGTGCCGGCCGAGTACCGCGTCCACCTGTGCCTGCAGCCGTTCGAGCGTCACGGGCGCGTACTTGTCGGCCGGCGGATCGTCCTCGCGCACGATGATCCGGACGTACCCCGGCCGCGGGATGACGAACACCGTGCGGCCGTCCGGCCCGGCCGAAACCCCGTACGGCAGCTCGCATTCGACGTCGCCGAGCAGCGCGTACCAGCGCGCGTCGACGCCCGGGAAGCCGATCCGGGCCTGCTTGCGCACCGTGCTGCGCCCGCCGTCGCACCCCACCAGGAAGCGCGCGGAGATCGTGCGGCCAAATTGTCCATTGTGGACGAGTGAGGAAACGCTTTCCGGGGACTGCGTGAACGACCGCAGCTCGTGGCCGCGCAGGATTTCGACGCCGAGGTCGGCGGCCCATCCTTCGAGGACCTCCTCGACGCGGGTCTGCGGAATCCCCAGCGAGAACGGGTGGTCGGTCGCGGCGTCCGTGAGCGGCAGGGGTGCGAGCAGGCCGGTGACCGGCGCGTGCGGCACCTGGTGGCCTTCGGCGACCAAACCCTCGGCCAGCCCGCGGCGGGCCAGCAGATCCAGCGAGCGCGAATTGAGGTTGAAGCCGCGGCAGTACGGCGGCCGCGACGGATGGCGTTCGACGATCGTGGTGCGCACGCCCGCCAGTGCGAGCTCTGCGGCCAGAAGCAAGCCGGCCGGGCCGGCGCCGGCGACGAGGACATCGGTTTCGAGCACGAGTTTCCCCTCAGAAGTGGTCGGGCCAGGGCAGCGAGCCGGCGCGGATTTCGGCGGCGGTGGCGCGGGCCCAGTCGAGCTCGGCCTGCCACGCGTGCCGCACGAACTCGACCTCGATCATGAACAGCCGCGGCGCCCCCTTGCCGACGGTTTCGTCGAGGGCGGTGTTCGCGCCGTCGATGCGGTCGGCGAGGTGCCGGGCGCGTTCCTCCAGTGCGTCGGCCGCGCGTTCCGGGCCGAGCGCGCCGAGGTAGCTCACCGCCGCGACGAACTTCGGGTACTCCGCGACCGGCTCGCGGACCAGTTCGTCGAGCCAGGCGATGAACTCCTGGCGGCCGAGTTCGGTGTGCGCGTAGACGGTCCGCTCCGGCCGGTTGCCCTCCCGGACCGTCTCGACGGGCTCGATCCAGCGGTGCTTCGCCAGCGACTCCACGGTGTCGTAGAGCGAGCCGGGATTGATCTTGAAGCTGCTGTCCTTGAAACGCTCGCGCAGCGTTGACGCCATTTCGTACGGGTGCATCGGGCGTTCCAGCAGCAGCCCGAGCAGGGCGAGCGCGAGGGTGTTGCGGATCTTGCGAGGTGGCACTAGTCGCTCCCTATTGGTCGGAACCGACTATACGACCTCCGTCAAGTCAGGTTGCCGACGCAGGTGTGCAGGAGGTCCGCCAGGTAGCGGCGCTGGTCGGCTGACAAGTCGCCGAGCATCTCTTCCTCGACCTGCGTGACCAGGCTTTCGGCGGCGCGCAGCTTCGCACGGCCGGACGTCGTCAGGGCCACCGGGCGCGCGCGGCCGGTGCTCGCCTGCTCGGCCACGGTGACCAGTTCCGCCGACCGCAGCCCGCCCAGGACGTCCCGCAGCGACTGCCGGGTGACGAACGTGATCCGCGCGAGTTCGGCCGACGACGCGCCGGGGTGGTCGTCGAGCGCGCGCAGCACGGCGTACTGCGACATCGACAGCTCCAGTGGTCGCAGACGGTCGGTGCAAGCCTGGTTCAACGCCTGCTGGGCGCGTTTGAGCAGGTAGCCGGGCCGATCGCCGGTCGGGGCTTGACTCATGACAGGAACCTTACACATACTGACGATGTAAGGATCCTGACATCGAGGAGGACTCATGCCGACCACGACCATCGACGCGAACGCGACCGTGGCCACCCTGATCAACGTCTTCACCGTCGAGCCCGCGCGGCAGCGCGAGCTGGTCGACCTGCTGGTCGCGGCGACCGAAGAGGTGATGCGGCACCGGCCGGGCTTCGTCGCGGCCAACATCCACGCCGGCGCCGAGGGCACTCGCGTCGTCAACTACGCCCAGTGGGAGAGCGCGGACGCGTTCCGCGCGATGCTCACCGACCCGCGTGCCAGGAGCACATGCAGGCCGCGCTGAAGCTCGCGACGGCCGACCCGCAGCTCTACACCGTCGAGTCGGTGCACCACAGCTGAGCACCTCAGAACTTCGTGTTGTCCCGCCAATGCCGGAACAGTCCGGCGTCGCCCGAAATCGTCAACCGCGGGTCGTCCGCGGCGATGCGCCCGGTCAGGGCCAGCAGCAGGTCGACGGCGCGACCCTCGACGACGACATCGGCTTCGGCAGCGTCGAGACTCACCTCCACGCCCGACGGCGTCCGCCGCGCCAGCCAGCCGACGTCCGGTTCGGTGGACCGGAACAGCAGGGTCTCGCCGCTGCCCCGCAACGCCGTCCGGTCCATCGCCGGGTGCTCCAGCCGCGAGAAGACGGACACCAGGTCGAGGCCTTCGGAGATCCCGTCCGCGGCCAGGTCGCCGTCGACCTCGTACGGCGCGCCGGTCGCGAGCGCCGCGTCCGCGCGGTGGACGACGGTCTCGTGGGTCAGCCGGCGCGTCCAGAACCCGGCGCGGCGATCGGGGGTCCAGGTCGACGTCGGCGTCTCGGGGCCGACGTCTGCCACAGCTTCGACGAGCTGCTCCGCGCCCTCGACGAGCCAGTCGCCGAGAGCGCCGAAGCCGGGCGGGTCGTCGACGGTGACCGCGTCGAACGGCACGTATCCGGTGGGCCGGCTCGCGATGATCGCGGCGGACTTGTGGTAGGCCAGCCCGACGTGGCAGGTCAGGTCGCGCAGGGTCCATTCGGGACACGTCGGGACGCGCACGTCCGGGCTCGCGCCCGCGATCGCCATCCCGAACAGCTCCGCCTCGGCGACGAGCGCCTCGGCCAGCCGGTCGTGGCTCAAGGATTTCACCCGGCCACCGTAGTGGGAATCACGACGGCCAGGGGAGTCTTTTCAGCCGCCCCGGAGGACCTGGCCCGACTCCCGCAGCCGCGCGGCGCGCGTCAGGAGATACCGCTGTTCCGGGGTGTTCGTGGTCCGCGCGGCCGCGGCGTCGTAGTACCGGACTGCGCCGGCGACGTCCCCGGCCAGCTCCAGCAGGTGCGCGCGGACGGCGTCGGGCCGGTGCCCGCCCAGCTCGAGGGTCTCGAGCAGCGCGAGCCCGGCGGCGGGCCCGTGCACCATCGCCGTCGCGATCGCGCGGTTGAGGGTCACCACCGGGTTGTCCGTCAGCCGCTCCAGCAGCCGGTAGGTCCGCAGGATCCGATCCCAGTCGGTGTCTTCGACGCGCGGCGCGATGTCGTGCGCGGCGGCGATGGCGGCCTGCAGGCGGTACTCGCCCGCGTCGCCGAGGGCGAGCGCCTCGGTGACCAGTGCGACGCCCTCCCGGATCTGCCCGCGGTTCCACTTCGCCCGATCCTGCTCGGCCAGCGGCACCAGCTCGCCGGACGGCCCGGTCCGGGCCGGGCGCCGCGCGTCCGTGAGCAGCATCAGCGCCAGGAGGCCGGTGACCTCGCCGTCGGCCGGCAGCATCCCGTGCAGCAGCCGAGTCAGCCGGATCGCCTCGCCGGAGAGCTCGGTGCGGTGCAGGCGGCCGCCTTCGCTGCTCGTGTAGCCCTCGTTGAACACGAGGTAGAGCACGTGCAGCACGGACCGCAGACGGGCTTCGCGCTCTTCGGCCGCGGGCAGCCGGAACGGCACGTCCGACGCCTTGATCCGCGCCTTCGCCCGGCTGATCCGCTGCGCCATGGTCGCTTCCGGGACCAGGAACGCCCCGGCGATCTCGGCCGTGGTCAGGCCGCCGACCGCCCGCAGCGTCAGCGCGATCGCCGACGCCGGTGTCAGCGCCGGGTGGCAGCACAGGAACAGCAGGACGAGGGTGTCGTCGGTGTCCGGGACATCCGGCGGCGGGGGTTGGAGCGCCGCCGCGTCCTCCCGGCGGCGACGCGCCTGGTCGCTGCGGCGCTGGTCGGTCAGCCGGTTGACGGCGACCTGCAGCAGCCACCCGCGCGGGTTGTCCGGCAGCCCGCCGGACGGCCAGTGCCGCGCGGCCGCGAGCAGCGCCTCCTGCACGGCGTCCTCCGCGGCGCCGAAGTCGCGGAACCGCCGCGCGACGACGCCGAGGACCTGCGGCGCGAGCGCGCGCAGCAGGTCCTCGACCCCAACGCCGGCCATCAGGCGGGCGCGCTCATCACCTGGCGGACCTCGATCGGCTGCCCGATCGGCACGCCACCCGGCCCGGGCGCGGCCGACGCCTGCGCCGCGATCTCCAGCGCGCGCTCCTCACTGTCGACGTCGACGACCCAGTAGCCGGCCAGCAGCTCCTTGCCCTCCGGGTACGGCCCATCGGTGACCACAGGAGTGGTCCGGCCGTCGGAGACCACCGTCTTCGCCAGGTCGGGCCCGGCCAGGCCTTGGGCGTCGACGAGCTCGCCCTTGTCGCGCAGCTCGGCGTCGAGCGCGTGCTGGAAGTCGATGTGCGCGCGGAGGTCCTCCGGCGGCCATTCGCCCATCGGCAGGTCGCACGCGGTGCCCCCGCTGTAGCTCATCAGCAGCATGTACTTCGCCATGATCGGCTCCTTATCCGCGCCCCGGCGGCGCGTTCACGGGAAAGGACGGAGTCCGGCCCGCGGTCTCTACATGGTTCGCCGATTTTCCAGCCACGTTTTCGCCAGCCGCTTCGGCGCCCGGCACAACCAGGCCTCGACCAGCACTTCTTCCAGCGTCGGCAGGTCGATCCGGTCGAGCTCGACGAGGATCGCGGGGAAGCCGCGGAAGTGCGGGGTCGTGAAGAAGACGGCCGGGTCGTCGGCGATCAGCGCGTCCTTGACCCCGACGTCCGGCACATAGGCGCAGAGCACCGGCCCGGCGGGCGCCCGCGCGCCGAGCGCCTCGACGTCGCCCTTGCGCAGCGGGCGCTCCCAGGCGAAGCCCTTCTTACCGATTTGCCAGGCCAGATGCCCGCGGGAGCTGTCCTCGGTGACCTCGGGCAGCCCGCGCGCGATCCGGCCGGCGTCGTCCCAGCCGGCCACGGAGATCAGGATAATCGCCGAAGTGACCGGCGAACTGAAACGCGCGCGCCTGGGAGTTTCCGTCGTCTTCGCCGTGTGCGGCGCGGCGTTCGCGACCTGGCTGGCGCGAGTGCCGGCGGTGCAGGATCAGCTCGGGCTGACTACCGGCCAGTTGGCGATCGGGCTGTTCGGCCTCGCCCTCGGGTCGGTGGTCGCGCTGGTGGGGGCGGGGGCGCTGCTCACCCGGATCGGCAGCCGCGCGGCCGTGGTCCTCGGCGCGGTCGTGCTGTGCGCGGGACTGCCG
This sequence comes from Amycolatopsis sp. NPDC051371, assembly GCF_040682155.1. Taxonomy (NCBI): domain Bacteria; kingdom Bacillati; phylum Actinomycetota; class Actinomycetes; order Pseudonocardiales; family Pseudonocardiaceae; genus Amycolatopsis; species Amycolatopsis sp. NPDC051371. The sequence continues at coordinate 143,321 of NZ_JBFBAG010000009.1, read as the reverse complement.
CTGGTGGCGTTCGCGTGGTCCGCGCCGGTGTTCGTCGTGGCGCTCGTCGTGCTCGGCGTGGGCAACAGCCTGCTCGACGTCGCGATGAACGCGCACGCGGCCCGCGTCGAGGAGGGCTACGGGCGCCCGATCTTCGCCGGCTTCCACGCGTTCTGGAACATCGGCGGACTCGCCGGTTCCGGCGTCGACGCGCTGATGGAGGCCCTCCATGTCCCGGTTTCGGTGCACTTCCCGATCGCGGGCGCGGTGCTGCTCGCGCTGGCGCTGTGGGGCCGGGCGCTTTTCTTGACCGGTGCCGACCGGGGCCAGGGTGACGCGGCGTTCGCGTGGCCGAGCCGGGCGCTGGTGCCGCTGGGCGTGATCGCGTTCTGCGGGTTCGTCGCCGAGGGCGCGGTCAACAGCTGGAGCGCGGTGTACCTCGCGGACGTCACCGGCGCGACGCCCGCGCTCGCGTCACTGGGCTACTTCGCGTTCTCCGGGACGATGATCGCGGTCCGCCTGGTCGCCGACCGGGTGGTGGCGCGCACGGGCGCGGTGCGGTTCGTCCGCGTGGCGACCACGGTCGCGGTGCTGGGCTTCGCCGTGGTCCTTGTCGCGCCATGGCCGGTCGCGGTGGTGTTCGGTTTCGCGGTGGTCGGCCTGGGTGTGGCCGGGATCGTGCCGATCGCGTGGAGCGTGGCCAGCCGCAAGCAGGCGGACGCGCCGGGTCGCGCGGTGGCCGCCGTCGCCGCGTGCGGGTACCTGGGGTTCTTGGTCGAGCCGGTGCTGGTGGGAGCGCTGGCCACACGGATCGGCCTGCACTGGGCGTTGTCGTCGGCGGTCGTGGTGACGTTCGGGATCTTGTTCCTCGCGCCGTCGCTGCGGGTGCGCGAGGCGGCGCTCACGCGGTGAGGAGCCGCTTCAGTCCTTCGGCGGACGGCGTGCCCGGCGCCGCCGTGTAGACGAGGAGCCGGTGCTCGTGGCCGGGGACGGCGAGGATCTCGCAGTCGAGTTCCAGCGGGCCCGCGACCGGGTGGACGGTCCGCTTGGTCAGCGTCCGCTGCACGACGACCTCCTGCTCAGCCCACAACCGGGCGAACTCGGGGCTTTCTTCGAGGAGGTCGTCGACGAGTGAACGAACGGCGGGATCCGCCGGGTACCGCCCGCTCGCCCGCAGGTCCGCGACACACATCCGGGCCAGGTCCAGGCGGTTGCCGGTGATCGTGTCGCCGATGTCGAACAGGCGCCGCAAGCGATTGCGGCGCCGGGGCGGCCACGCGGCCGGGTCGCCGATCAGCGCGACCAGCATCCGGTTCCAGGCCACCAGGTCGTAGCGCGCGTCGAGCACCATCGCCGGCACGTCGCCGAGGCGGTCGAGCAGCCGCAGGACGTTCCCGGGTACCGGCCGTGGCGAGGGCACCAGGGCCGGTCGCGCCAGCCCTCGCAGGTACGCCTGTTCGTCGCCGGTCAGGCGCAGCGCGCGGCCGAGCGCGGTGAGGACCTGGTCCGACGGCCGCGGTCCGCGGCCCTGTTCGAGCCGCAGGTAGTAGTCGACGGAGATCCCGGCCAGCAGCGCCACCTCCGTGCGCCGCAGCCCCGGCGTCTGCCGCCGGCCGCCGGGCACGAGGCCGACGTCGGCGGGCTGCAGCCGGGCTCGCCGGCTGCGCAGGAACCCGCTCAGCTCCACCCTGTCCACGCTTCCATCATCTCCCCGCGCCGGGGTGGTACCGCCAGTGCCTACCCCATTCCGTCCACCCGGGACGAACCTTCGGACATGACGATTCTGGTGACCGGCGCCCGCGGGAACGTCGCCCGCGCGCTGGTGGGACAACTGCTCGAAGACGGACACGAGGTGCGCGCGGCCAGCCGTGACCCGAGCCGGGCCCGGCTGCCCGCCGGGGTCGAGGTGGTCGCCGCCGACCTGGCGCGGCCCGAGAGCTGGGACGCGGCCCTGGACGGCGTCACGAAGGCGTTCCTCTACGCGGGCACGACCGGGCTCGCCGGGTTCCTCTCCCGGGCGGGCGGCCTGACGCAGGTCGTGCTGCTGTCCGCCCTGGGCGCGGATCCCGCGTCGGAGGACGCCATCACCCGCGCCCACGGCGAAGCCGAGCAGGCCGTGCGCGACGCGGGGATCCCGTGGACGTTCCTGCGCCCTGGCGGTTTCGCGGCCAACCGGCTGATGTGGGCGGATTCGGTCCGCGACGGCGTCGTGCGCGACCCGTTCCCGAACTCCCACGCGGCGTTGGTCCACGAAGCCGACATCGCCGCCGTCGCCGCGTGTGCCTTGACGTCCTCCGGTCACCTCGGTGCGGCGTACGCACTGACCGGGCCCGAATCGCTCACGGTGCGGAACCAGGTCTCGGTACTCGGCCGGGTGGCCGGACGTCCGGTCCGCCTCGAGACCCAGGACCTCGGCGACTACCGCCGTGAGCTCACCGCGGCGTTCGAGGCGCGCGGGCTCGGCCGCGTCGGTTCGGCGGAGGTGATCGAAGCCCGGATCCGGCGGCTGGCCGCCCTGGTGGACCGGCCGCAAGCGACGACGGAGACGGTCCTGGCGGTCACCGGCCGTCCGGCGCGAAGCTTCGCGGAGTGGGCCGACGACCATGCCGGGGACTTCGCCTGAGTCAGCCTTCGTGTTCCCTCAGGAGCCGACGGACGGCCTTCCGGTCGCCTTCGACCGTCACCCGGCCGTCTCCGATCGCCGCGTCCAGGTCCGACGGCTTCTCGAGCAGGGAGTTCAACGTCGGCGGGTCGGTCCGGATCGTCGCGTCCGGGGTGACGGGCTCGCCGGGCTCGACCGTCAGCCGGCCCGGCTCGGTGCGGACCGTCCACACGCGGCTGTCCAGTTCGACGCGGTAGCAGGCCGTCGTGCGCGGGCGAGCGGAGCCGCGGAGGAAGAGCAGCATCGACGTCGCGCCGAGCGTCGCCGGCCGGGGGAGCGGGACGCGGGCGGCCCACGTGCCCAGCGCCAGCACGATCGGCTCCAGCTCGCGCCCCCATTCGGTCAGTTCGTAGACGGTCGACGCCGCCGGGGGCGGCAGCTTCCGGCGGGTCACCACGCCGTGGCCCTCGAGCTCGCGGAGCCGGTCGGTGACCAGGTTCGAGCTGGCGCCCGGCAGCGCGCGGCGGACGTCGGAGAACCGCTGCGGCCCGAGCAGCAGCTCGCGCACGACGAGCAGCGCCCAGCGTTCGCCGACGACGTCCAGCGCGCGGGCGGTGGCGCAGGCGTCTCCGTAGCTCCGGCTCGTCGGCATGGTGCCAATCTACAACTCTGAGGTTGTTTTTAACAACTAGAGGAGCGTACCGTCGCGGCCATGGGCAATCCGGTCGTGCACTTCGAGATCATCGGCACCGACCCCGCTGGGCTGCGCGGGTACTACGGCGAGCTGTTCGGCTGGGAGTTCGACACGTCGGGGCCCGTGTCGGACCAGGTGTCGGAAGCGGGCAACTACGGCTTCGTCGAAACGGACGGCATCCCGGGCGGCGTCGGCGGCGGCGCGGGACACGAGAGTCACGTGGTGTTCTACGTGGGCGTCCCGGACGTCGCGGCGGCGCTGGCGGCGGCCGAACGTCTCGGCGGAACGCGCCGGATGGGCCCGGACCGCGCGCCGGGGCGGGACCTGGTGGTCGCCCACTTCGCCGACCCCGAGGGCAACCTGATCGGGCTCGCCGGCCCCGCGTGACGAGGGTTCAGCTCTCCGGCACAGTGCCCTGCACGTCGGCGCGGCAAGCCTCGAGAAACCGGTCGCCGGCTTCGCTGATCGCGGTCAGGACCTGGTTGAGACTGGCCCGCCGCACCGCCGGTTCCCCGGCGTCCAGCTCGGCGAGGATGTCGTTCACTCCGTTGCGGGCGGCTTTCCACAGTTCCTTGCCACGCCGGCGTGGTTCTTCGGTGCCGAACAGAGCCACCTGGTTGTGCGCCTTGCGCAGCTCGTTGCGCCGTTCGCGCCACCGGGTCTCGACTTCGCCGCGGTTCTCCGGTCGCAGCGTGGCGAACTCCGACCGGATCAGCTGGAAGGCCTCTTCGCCCGCGTTCGACATGCCCGCGTAGGCCTTGACCCGTTCGTCACGCAGCCAGTTGGCGTGCTCGGCCGCGCGCTTCTGCGCCTCGGCGTGCCGGGTCGCCTTCAGCTTGCGGCCCTCCACGAGCGTCGTGGTCAGCAGCGTGAGCACGACGCCGCCGAGCGTCGCGCCCACGGTGATCAGCTGCGTGGTCGTCCCCGAGTCCATGGCGGAATTGTCCCAGGGCTCGCGGAGCAAGGTTGACCTCGACCTTGCTGGAGCTTCAAGACTGGCGTCATGACGATCTGGATCTGCGGAACCTGCGGGGTCGAACACCCCGACACCGACCGGCCACCGGCCGGCACCTGCGCCATCTGCGCCGACGACCGCCAGTGGGTGCCCGCCACCGGTCAGGTGTGGACGACGCTCGACAAGCTCTCGGCCGGCGGCCACGAAGTCGTGCACGAGGAGCTGGAACCGGGGCTGCACCGGTTCAACCGCGAACCGCCGTTCGGCATCGGCCAGTGGACGCACCTGGTCCGGACCGCCGAGGGCAACCTGCTGTGGGACCCGCCGAACCACCTGGACGAGGCGCTCGCCACCAGGATCGAGGAGCTCGGCGGCGCCGCGGTGATCGTGGCCAGCCACCCGCACATGTACGGCTCCCAGGTCAGCTGGAGCCACCGGCTCGGCCGCGTCCCGGTGCTGGTGCACGCCGCAGACAGGCAGTGGGTGCGGCGCGAGGACGCGGTGATCCGGGAGTGGTCCGGCACCGAGCGGGTCCTGCCCGGCGTGACGCTCGTCGAGGCGGGCGGGCACTTCCCGGGCGCCGCGGTGGCCCACGTCGAGAACGAGACCGGGGGCGTCCTGCTGGTCGGCGACACGATGGTGCCGGTCGCGGCCACGGGCTGGGTGACGTTCATGCGCAGCTACCCCAACAAGATCCCGCTGTCGGCAGGCCTGGTGCGACGGATCGTGGACCGGCTCGAGCCGTACGAGTTCGACCGCCTCTACGGTCTCCTGGGCGGCAAGGTCCTGGGCGACGCCAAGGGCGCGGTCCGCCGGTCGGCCGAGCGCTACATCGGGTGGGTCAGCGGGGCGAACGACCACCTCGGCTGAGGAGGTGGCCGGCGGCGAACTTTCGGCGACGCGACTCAGAGCGGACGACGCCGGCGTCGTCGAGCGCGACTCTTCACGACGCGGGCATCTCTCTCGCTCACGCTGGCGGCGGCGGTCGAGCCGACCGCGGCTCTTCACCATGCGGGGCGTCTCCTCACCCACGCTGGCGGCGGTCGAACCGACCGCGATTCTTCGCCATGCGGGGCGTCCTCACTCGCGCTGGCGGCGGTCGAGCCGAGCGCGACTCTTCACGACGCGGGCGTTTCCCTCATTCACGCTGGCGGCGGTCGAACCGACCGCGACTCTGCACCACGCGGCTGTCTCCCCAACCACGCTGGCGGCGGTCGAGTCGACCGCGGCTCGTCATCATGCGGGGCGTCTCCTCACCCATGCTGGCGGCGGTCGAGCCGACCGCGACTCCCCACCACGCTGGCATCCCTCACCCACGCCGGCGGGTGTTGAGCCGGGCGGCCTGGCGAGTCAGGTGAGTGCGCTCCGCGAGATTGGGCGCCTTTTCGGCCGCTTCGGCGTACAGCCGCGCGGCCGTCTCCAGGTCGCCGTCGCGCTCGTGGAGGTACGCCGCCACCGCCGCGTGCCGGGGCAGCGCGTCGTCCACTTCCGCGAGGGCCACCAGCCCGGCACGCGGTCCGTCGGCCTCGCCCACCGCCACCGCGCGGTTGAGCCGGACGACCGGGCTGTCGGTCAGGCGCGCGAGCTCGTCGTACCACTCGACGATCTGCACCCAGTCGGTCTCCTCGGCGGCCGGCGCGTCGGCGTGCAGGGCCGCGATGGCGGCCTGGGCCTGGAACTCGCCCAGCCGGTCGCGGGCGAGCGCCGTCTGCAGGATCCCGACGCCCTCGGCGATCGCCGAGGTGTCCCACCGGCCGCGGTCCTGCTCGGCGAGCGGCACCAGGCTGCCGTCGGCCGCGATCCGCCCGGCGCGCCGGGCGTGGTGGAGCAGCATGAGCGCCAGTAGCCCGGCGACCTCGGGGTGGTCGATCGCGGCCGCGAGCTGCCGGGTGAGCCGGATGGCCTCGGCGGCCAGGTCGACATCGCCGGAGTAGCCCTCGTTGAAGACCAGGTAGAGGACGCGCAGCACGGTCGCGACGTCACCGGGCTGGTCGAACCGCACCTGCCCGACCGTGCGCTTGGCCCGGCTGATGCGCTGCGCCATGGTCGCTTCGGGGACCAGGTACGCCTGCGCGATCTGCCGGGTGGTCAAGCCGCCGACGGCCCGCAAGGTGAGCGCGACCGCCGACGGCGGCGTCAGCGACGGGTGCGCGCACAGAAAGTAGAGCTGGAGCGTGTCGTCCGCGGTGGCCGCCGGCCCGGGCGCCGGCTCGACGTCGACGAGGTCCTCACGCCGCCGGCGGGAGGTGTCCGACCTCGTCGCGTCGAGGAACTTGCGCCAGGCGACCGTGACCAGCCAGCCCTTCGGGTCGCGCGGCGGTTCGGCCGGCCACACGCGCAAGGCCTCGACCAGCGCTTCCTGCACGGCGTCCTCCGCCGACGCGAAATCGGCACCACGTCGGACGATGATCCCGAGGACGTTCGGCGTCAGGCTCCGGAGCAGGACCTCGTCCACTTTCACCCGATCTTTTCGGCCAGCTCGACGATGATCCCCGCGGGGCCGCGCAGGTAACAGAGCCGGTAGCTGTCCTCGTACTGCGCCACCTCCCCGACGAGCTCGGCGCCGTGCGGCTTCAGCCGGCCGAGGACGTCGTCGATGTCCGCCACCTCGAACAGGATGTGCCGGAGGCCGGGCGTGTTCGCCGGCGCGGCCGGGTCGCCCGCCGGACCCACGGGCGTCCGGTACCGGATCAGTTCGAGGCATCCGTGGCCGTCCGGGGTTCGCATCATCGCGATGTCCGAGCGGACACCCTCGAGCCCGGTGATGAGGTCCACGACGCGGCCCTCGACCGTCATCTCGCCCTCCGACTCGAGCCCGAGCTCGGTGAAGAACGCCTTGGCGGCCGCGAGGTCGTCGACGACGATGCCGACGTGCTCGAGCCGCGCCAGCACACGACTGTCACCCATGAAGATCTCCTTCTCAAGCCTGCTGACGTTCCTTCTGCCGTTGCATGAGCTCTTCGACGGCACTGGGCAGGGTGGTCTCGAAGTCGATCAGCTTCACCCAGGTCGGCGTGACCACGATCCGGACCATGCCGTCGTAGAGCGACCGCACGCCCGCCTCCCACTCCACGCGCTGCTCGGGCGTCATCTCGTAGGTGCCGTTGAACTGCAGGTACTCGTCCGGGATGCCGTCGACGACGTCCAGCTCGACCGTGCCGCGGATCAGCAGGATCTTCGGCGGGTGCACCTCGGTGTCGATCGTCAGGGCGACCGCCGGGTTCCGGCGCAGCGCCGGCAGCTTCGGCGCGTTCGTCGACGTGCACAGGACGAGCTGCGAGCCGTTCCAGGTGAACCCGATCGGGATCGAGCGGGGTGTGCCGTCGAGGGCGGTGTAGGCCAGCCTGGTCAGATCACGCGCCAGGAGCTCCTGGCTGAGCGGGCGGTTCAGGACTTCGTCGATGGCGCTCTGGTGCATGGCGGTCTCCTCATCGGATCGGCGGTGTCTTCGCGCCGGGGACGGAGCCGCGGGCGTCGTCTCGACACGGCCGAAGTGTGACGTGTGTCACTCCGTGATAGTGGGAGTCGAGCCGTAGAAGGGACGCAGCTCGAGCCATTCCGCGACCGGCTTCCCGCCCGCTCCCGGAGCGGCCGACAGTTCCGCGGCCAGCTCGAGGGCGCGCTCGTAGCTGTCGACGTCGATGATCGTCCAGCCGGCGATCAGGTCCTTGGTCTCGGCGAACGGGCCGTCGGTGACCGGCGGGCGCCCCTCGCCGTCGAACCGGACCCAGGTTCCCCCGGAGGCGAGCGCCCGGTGCTCGACGAACTCGCCGGTCTCCTCGAGCCGTGTCCCGAAGTCCTCCATGTACTTCACGTGCGCCGAGATCTCCTCCGGCGTCCACTGGTCCATGGGCACGTCGTTGCCGGAAGCCGGGGCGCCGCGGTAGTGCTTGAGCAGCAGGTACTTGGCCATCGTGGTTCTCCTCGGTACGGGTGCGGCCCATTTTGGCCGCGTCCGGCCCGGGGACGCAGCCGATCGCGCGTTCTCGACATCGGCGCCGAAAGAATTTCGGTCAGGCGGTCGGGCGGCCGGCTCCGGCGTAGTCGTCGCCGTCCTTGCGGTAGGAGTGCACCTGCACGGCCTGGCCGGTCTGCGGCGCGTCGATCATCTGCTGGTTGCCGATGTAGAGCCCGACGTGGTGGATCTTCGTCGCCGGCTCGCCGTAGAAGATCAGGTCGCCCAGCTGCGGATCGGTCACGTGCTGGACGCTCCGGAACTGCGTGTCGGCCGTGCGCATCAGCTTGACGCCGGCACTCCCGTACGCCGCCGTCGTCAGGCCGGAGCAGTCGAAGCCCGGGTCGTTGCCGCCGGTGCCGTTGCCGCCCCAGATGTAGGGGAGGCCGATCTTGTCGATGGCGAAGTTCACCGCGCTCAGCACCGCCGGGTTCGGCGCCGCCGAGCCCTGGCCGACCGTGCCATAGACGTTGACCGTGGCCAGCGTCCGGTGCAGGAACAGCGGCGCCGACTGCAGCTTCGCGACCGAGTCCCACCACGGCTGGCCCTGGGACAGGTCGGTGCCGCCGTCGCACAGCGCGCGGCCGGTGGTCAGCGCGGCGTCGTCGATGTTCTGGACATCGGGCTTCCCGCCCGCGTAGCTCGCCTGGTACTTCGCCCAGATCGCCGGAGCGACCTGCATCGGCCCGGCGGCGTTCGCCGTCGAAACGACCTTGTTGTAGAAGTCGCGCACGTCGATCGTGCCGAGCGGCTTGTCCAGCACGCCGGTGGGGCCGAACTGCCCGCCGTGCGCACGGCCGTGGTCCGTGGTCACCTTCCCGACCGCGGCCAGCGTCACCCACGACAGGTGGCAGCCCGGGACGTCCTTGCCGAGTTTCGTCGTCGCCTTCGCGTAGCCGACCATCGCGCGCAGCGGGACGTCGAGCCACTGGCTGGTCTTGGACGCCCAGGCGTCGAACTCACTCGCTTCGGGCACCTTGGGCGGCGCCGACGTCTGCGGGGCAGTCGTCACCGGTGGCTTGGACGTCGACTGCGTGACCGTCGCGGCGGCGTTCGTCGTCTCCTGCTGCTTCGGCGCGAACTGGACGCCGACCACGAGCGCGGCGGCGACCACGACCACCGCGGCCACCACGACGGCGGCCTTCCGGCGGCGGGGCTCGGCCTTCTCCTCCGGCGCGACCTCGGGCTCTTCGATCGGCACGACCTCGGGCTCGTCGCTCACCGCGCGGCTCCGGTCAGCCGGTCGAGGACGAAACCGCGCAGGCCGTCGAGGTCGGTGTCCATCGCGACCTCGATCGGGCGGCCGGGACTGAACTGCGGATCGTCCTCGCCGAGCCTTCGCCGGTCGACGAGCGTCTGCCCGCGCGCCGGGCCCAGCCCGCAGTCGACGTCGACGCGGTAGGTCTCGCTGTGCAGGATCCCCGGCGAGATCGCCTCCGCGACCGCGACGGCGTCGTGCATGACCATCCGGTCTTCGCCGAACACGCGCGTGTAGTGCTGCCGGTAGGTGGAGGTGAGGCCTTCGAGGATGGCGCCGACCGGCCCCGACGCCGCGAGCTTCGCCAGCCAGTCGGCGTCGACGGCGCAGCGGTGCGTGAGGTCGAGCGGCACGAGCACGACCGGGACGTCCTCCTCGACCAGCACGCGGCGAGCCGATTCGGGGTCGCTCCAGATGTTGAACTCGGCGGCGGTGGTGCTGTTGCCGAACGTCACCCCGCCACCCATGATCACGAGCCGCGCGATCTTCGCCGCCGCGCCCGGGTGGGCCGCCAGCAGCGCGGCGATGTTGGTCAGCGGCCCGATCGGCGCGATGGTCACCGGCTCGTCGGCGGCCTCGAGCAGGTCGAGCATCAGGCGGACGGCGTCGCGCTCTTCGAGGGGACGGCTCGCCTCGGGCAGCGTGTAGGAGTGACCCGACAGGCCGTCGCCGCCGTGGACCTCCTTGGCGTCGCGTGGCTTCGAATAGACCAGGGGCCGCGCGGCCCCGGCGGCCACCGGCACGTCGGTGCGGCCGAACAGCTCCAGCAACCGGCGCGCGTTCGAGGTCGTGCGGTCCAGCGGCACGTTGCCGAACACCGACGTCACGCCCAGCAACTCGACGTCCGGGGACAGCGCCGCCAGCGCGATCGCCAGCGCGTCGTCGACGCCCGGGTCGGTGTCGATGATCAGCTTCGTGCCCATCCAGCTCCCCTTGCCCGTGAACCCGTCCCGCACACAGGTTACGGTCACCGGCATGACGTCGATGTGGGGTGCGCCCGCGCTGTCGCGGGTGCGGGCTTGGCGGCGCGCCCGGCGCGACCCGCGGCAGGCCAAGTTCCTGACCGCCGACTCGCTGCGCTGGGTGCTGCGCAACCGCGCGTACACACCCTGGTACCTGGTCCGGTACTACCGGCTGCTCAAGTTCCGGATCGCCAACCCGCACATCATCCTGCGCGGCATGCTCTTCCTCGGGAAGGACGTCGAGATCCACTGCCGGCCGGGTTACGGGCGGCTGGAGATCGGCCGCTGGGTCCATATCGGCGACGGCAACGCGATCCGCTGCCACGAGGGTTCGTTGCGGATCGGCGACAAGTCCGTGTTCGGTCGCCAAAACGTCATCAACTGCTACCTCGACATCGAGCTCGGCGCGGCCACGCTGGTCGCCGACTGGGTGTACATCTGCGACTTCGACCACGTCATCGCCGACATCCACGTGCCGATCAAGGACCAGGGCATCGTGAAGTCGCCGGTGCGCATCGGGCCGGACACGTGGCTCGGCACGAAGGTCAGCGTGCTGAAGGGCACCCGCATCGGCCGCGGCTCGGTGCTGGGCGCGCACGCGGTCGTCCGCGGTGACATCCCGGACTACTCGATCGCGGTCGGCGCGCCGGCCCGCGTGGTCCGCAACCGCGAAGAGGACTACGCGGCCGACGCGGCTCGCCGTGAAGCCGTCGCCGACATGGCGCGGAAGGCGAACAAGGCGCTGCAGAAGACGCTCGAGCAGTAGATCTACTCAGGTCTTGTGGTCTTCCGCCCGGACATAATGGCCGCGTGGGGGAAGTCCGGACCGTGTGGTCCTCGCTCGTGCTGGCGCTCTGCGCCGTGGGCCTGCTGCTCGTCGTGCCGCTGCTCGTGCTGCAGGGTCTCCTGCAGAGCATGCCGGTGTTCGGCACGAGCACGCACGAGGGCGACGCCTCCCTGACCTGGGCGGCCTGGCTCGGTGCCGGGCTGCCGCTGGTGGGCGTGGTCGTCGCGGCGACCACGCGCCGGCGGGGCTGGACCTGGTTCTTCGGGATCTGCCTGGTCCTGGCCGTCGCGGTCGCCGGGATGAACTGGGCCGACCACGTCCGCCACGCCCCGCCCGAGCCGCCGGGGCCGCGCCACTGCGTCGAGCACAGCGGCGGCGGCAACGAGTGTCCGGGCGGCTGACCTACTCCTCGAACGCCATCTCCGGCGGCGGCCGCCGGAAGCCGCGGGTGATCGCCGCCAGGACGACGACGCCGATCGCCAGCCAGACCAGCCCGAACACCAGCGCGATGCCGTCCAGGTTGACCAGCAGCCACAAATCGACCACGGCGCCGATCACCGGGAAGATCACCCAGGTCAGCACGCGTTTTTCGGACCGGTCGCGCAGCCACGTCGCCAGGACGCTGATGTTGACGAACATGAACGCCGTGAACGCCCCGAAGTTGATGAACGACGTCGACGTGCTGACGTCCAGCGTCAGCGCGACCAGCCCGACGAGCCCGGTCAGGACGATCCCGAACACGGGCGTCGCGAACTTCGGCTGGAGCTTGCCGAAAATCCGCGGCAGGACGCCGTCGCGGCCCATGGCGAACATCAGCCGCGACGCGCTCGCCTGCGCGGCGATCCCCGACGCGAACTGCGCGACGACCAGACCGGCGAGGAAGAACGACGCGAAGAGGTTGCCGCCGATCGTCGTCGCGATTTCGAACGCGGCGGACGACTCGTCGGTGAACGCGCTGCCCGGGTGCGCGAGCTGGGTGAAGTAGGCGAGCACGATGAAGATGCCGCCGCCGATCAGCGCGGTCAGCAGGATGGCGCGCGGGATCGTCCGGCGCGGCTCGGTCGTCTCCTCGGTCAACGTCGTGACGGCGTCGAAGCCGAGGAAGGAGTACGTCGCGAGCGCGGCGCCGCCGGAGATGGTTCCCAGCGTGCTGCCCGGGTGGAAGAAGGGCTGCGCGCTGGCCAGCGAGTCGCCGACGTGCAGCACCTGCTTGATCGAAAGAACGACGAAGAACCCGATCACCAGCAGCTGGAACGCCATGAGGACGAAGTTCGCCTTCTCAGCAATCTTGATGCCGAGCACGTTGAGGATCGTCGTCAACGCGATAAAAGTGATCAACCAGAGCCAATTGGGCACTGACGGGAACTCGGCCGACAGGTAGGCACCGCCGATCAGCCAGATCACCATCGGCAGGAAGAAGTAGTCGAGCAGCACCGCCCAGCCGACGAGGAACCCGGCGCGCGCGTCGACCGCTTTCCGGACGTAGGTGTAGGCCGAGCCGGCGACGGGGTGGGTCGCGGCCATCTTCCCGTAGCTGGCCGCGGTGAACAGCATGGCGACCAGGGCGAGCAGGTACGCCGAGGGCACGGTGCCGTCGGTCGTCGTCGCGACGATGCCGAAGGTGCCGAGCACGATCAGCGGAGCCATGTAGGCGAGCCCGAACAGGACGACGCCGGGCAGGCCGAGCCGGCGTTGCAGGGCGGCCGGGGCCGCGGCCGTGGAGGTCATCGGTCGTCTCCTTCTCGTGGACGCCAGCGGTCCGGGTCGATGCGACCCTGGTAGAGCGGCAGGTCGAGGGGCGCGTCCGTGGGGGTGAACTGCGCCCACATGCGGTTGGTGCCCGCGGTGCCCACGCGGCGAACGCGCGCCACCTCGTCGAGGTCGATCGTGTGGGCGAGGACGCCGGCGTCAGGTCCGGGCAGCGCGCCGAGCACGTCGCCTTCGGGCCCGACGAGCAAGCTGTCGCCCATCCCGAACGGCCCGGCCGTGTTCACGCTGGCGACGAAGACCTGGTTGACGATGGCGTTCGCCCGAGCCAGCACGAGCTCCTGGGCGCGATCGGGGGTCGTGGTCTGGACGGGGTTGAGCACGAGTTCGGCACCCATCCAGGCGAGGTGCCGGGTCACTTCGGGGAACCAGGCGTCGTAGCAGATGGAGAACCCGACGCGACCGGCGTCGGCCAGATCGGCGACGACGAACCGGTCGCCGGGGTCGTAGGGCTCGTGCGGCCGCCAGGGGAAGACCTTGCGGTACCAGCCCGCCAGCTCGCCTTGCGGGGAAAAGACCAGGGCGGTGTTGAACAGCTCGCCGTGGTCGCCTTCTTCGCAAACAGTGCCGGGCGCGAGCCAGATCCCCAGGTCGCCGGCCAGTTCCGCGAGTTCCTTGGTCCTGGGTCCGTGCAGGGGCTGGGCGGCGGCACGGAGTTGCTCGGTGCGTTCGTCGCCCTCGCCGTCGACGCCGCAGAGGTGCAGTTCGGGGAAGGCGGCCAGGCGCGTGTCCGGAAACCGGCCGAGGACGGCTTCGACCTCGCCCGCGAACCCGGCGTCTCCGACGGGCCGGGGCGGCGCTTGCACCAGGGCGATCGGCAGTGGTCGCGGCATGGACGAAAAATAGTCCATCTTGAACACTTAAACAAGAGTGCTCAAGATGAGCAGTTTGTGCGGTACGGTCGATTCATGGCGACGGCAGACCTGAGCGCCCCGGCATTGACGGGCATCCGGCGGCTGTCCGCCCTGGACACCGTTCGCGCCCGCATCGCGCTCGCCGTGGAGCTAGGGCTGCTGAAGCCGGGGGAGCGCCTACCGGCGAACGCCGACATCGCGCGAGCACTCGGCGTCGCGGAGATCACCGTGCGGAGGGCCCTGGAGTCCTTGGTCGGCGACGGCCTGATCGAACGTCGGCGCGGCCGAGGCGGCGGAACGCTCGTGGCCGCGGATCCGCCGGCGGAGCGAGTCCGCGAGGTCGGCGCCTACCGCGAATCGGCGGCCGAGGTCCGCGACCTGATCGACCACCGCCTGATCTTGGAGGCGGGCTTGGTCCAATTGGTGGCGAAGCGATCGCCGGACCTACCACGCTTGCGGACGTTGGTCGCCCGCATGGACACGGCGACGGGCTGGGCCGAGTTCCACGAGCTCGACGCGGAGTTCCACCGGTCAGTGGCCGCCCCGGCTCCGGCCGCGGCGGTGGCGCAGTACGAGACGGTCCTGGCCGAGCTGTACCGGTTCTACCTGCCGTACCCGATGGCGAAGCTGCGCGAGTCGAACCGCGACCACGCGCGGCTGGTGAAGGCGTTGGCGGCGGGGGACCCGGACGCGGCGGCCCGGGTGACGAGGAAGCACGTGCGCGGCCTGCACCAGACAATGTTCGTCGGCCTCGGCGCAGGGGAATCGACGACAGTCGAAAACTGACCACGGCTCGGCTACTCGAGCCGGGCACAGCGGCCGTCGGAGGTCGGCGGCAGCTTGCGGCTCGGTCGTCCAGACTCGGCACGGAGATTGCCGGAAGTCGGCGAAAGCTCGGTCGGCTGGATTCCGTGCGGTGGTTGGTCGGAAGCCAACCACCGCACGGTCGCCCGGGACACGGCATGGCGGTGGTCGGTAACCGACAGCGGCTCGGTTGCCCCGGACTCGGCGTGGCGGTGGTCGGAAACCGACAGCGGCTCACTCGGCCTGGCCGGTGATCGGCGGGGCTCGGTCCAGTGACGGCCGGAAACGGCAAGGGCTCCGCTGATCCGGCTCGCCAACCTGTCGGGCCAAGTCGGCGATGGTCGGAAGCTGACCACGGCTCGGCGACCCCGCAGCGGCCCCGCCCGGACTCGGCCCGGCTGTGGCCGAGACTCGATGACAGCCGCCGGGGCCCGCTGCGTGGTCCGGGAGCGACCGGGTCCCGGCCGTTCGGCGGTGATCATCGGCTGATCGGCCGATCTCCCGCGTACGCTCTCCCGGCAGCCTGGGCCCATGTCGATCACCCGGTTCGCCGTCCCGCTGCTCGCCGCCGCGGCGCTCGTCCCAGCTGTGCCCGCGGTCGCTGCCGCGGAGGGCGTCTCCTGGCAGCTCTGCTCCGCCGTCGCGAACGGCTGGGACGCCGGCGACCAGCGCAGCCAGTGCGCGCTCGTCCGGGTCCCGCTCGACTACGCCGACCCGGGTGGTCCGAAAATCGACATCGCCGTCAGCCGGATCAAGGCGACGGGCGCGAAAACCGGCGCTGTCCTGCTGAACCCCGGTGGCCCCGGACAGTCCGGCATGACCATGCCGCGCAGCATCGCCGACAGCCACGCCGGTGGCATCGGCGTCCACCACGACCTCATCGGGTTCGACCCGCGGGGCGTCGGCTACAGCGCTGACCTGCCGTGCGCGGTCGACTTCCCGGAGCCCGACCCCGGCGTTCCGGACAAGGAGAAGACCCGCGAAGCCGTGGAACGCGCTGCCGCCGCGAACCGCCAGTGCGTCGCCGCACACCCAGACTTCGTCCGGAACCTGACCACGCCGACCATCGCCCGCGACCTGGACCGGATCCGGCAGGCCCTCGGCGAGGACAAGATCGGCTACTACGGCGTCTCCTGGGGCACCGCGCTCGGCGCGCAGTACCGGTCGCTCTTCGACGACCATGTCGACAAGATGCTGCTCGACTCCGTCATGTCGCCGGACCTGAACGTCACCGAAATGGACGACGACCAGGCGACCGCCGGTGAGAACACCTTCCACGAGTTCGCGGCCTGGATCGCCCGCTACGACGACGTCTACCACTTCGGGACCACTGAGCCCGTGGTCGCGAAAGCCCTTCTCGACCTGCGGGCGAAGTTCGGCGCGACCGTGAACGGCATGCTCGCCAACCCGCGCCGCGAGTGGGCCGGCCTCGCCGAGCAACTCGTGGCCCTTCGCGACGGAGGGACGCCCGCGCCGAAGACCGCGAAAACCCAGGGCTTCGGCTGGGACGGTGAACCGCAAGCGTTCAACCACTTCCAGCAGACGGCCCTGCTCTGCAACGAGTCGCCGAGCCCCCGCGACTTCGACACCGTCTGGCAGCACCGCCTCGACCGGATGAAACGCCTGCCGGTCGCCGGCGGCTACGGCCTCTACGAACAGCTCTGCGTCGGCTGGCCGCTGGACGCTCGGCCGTGGTCGTTCACGAATGGCCAGAGCCCGTTGCAACTCGTCGGCCACGCCTACGAGCCGGTCACGCCCATCGGCTGGGCGATCAGCATGCAGCAGAAGGTCGGCGGCACGCTCATGACCGTCGAGGACGATGCCCACGGCTCACTGTCCTCACTGCCCTGCGCCGACGCCGCCGTCACTTTCTTCGACACGGGTCGGACGACGTCGAAGTCGTGCCCGGGCGCGCCGACCCCCAAGCCGTGACTCAGACGCGGGCCCGCAGCTGCTCGCGAACCTCCATCAGGGCGAACCCGAGCAGGTTCAGCCCGCGCCAGTAGTCCGGCTTGGTCGCGTTCTTCTCCTCGCGCGCGAGGCCGGTGCCCCACACGAGGTCCTTCTTCGATGCCTCGACGAGCACCGCCTCGCCGGTCCCGAGCAGGAACCGGCGCAGGTCGCGGTGGGCGCGGAACTTGGCCAGGTTGCCGTCGACGACGATGTCGAACCGGTGCCGCTCCCAGACGGCGGCGTCGTACCCGGCGACCTCGCGGCCGAGCACCTTCGCCGTCTTCGCGTCGGGCGTCTCCCGGATCAGCGAAGCCTTCTCGTGGTCACCGAACAGCTCGGCCTTGCCGGCCATCATGTAGTGCTCGGCGGTCGGGTAGACGACGCCGTCGGCCTCGAACGGGTCGACCCACCACTGGCTCAGGCAGCTCGACGTCACCCGCCCGGACTTCGTGGGCGTGTGCCCGTAGAACAGCAGGTATTCGGGCTCCGCACCCTCGTGGACCTTTTCGCGCAACGCCTCGACACTGCGGACCCCGTCGACCTTCACCATCCGCCTAGTGGACCACGCGCTCAGAGCAGGAAGTGGAACAGGGGGCTGCCCGGCTCGATCCGCTCCACCTGGAGCGGGCTCGCGTCCATCCGCGCCAGCAGGCCCGGGAGGTCGGCTGACCGGGCGATTTCCACGCCGACCAGCGCCGGGCCCATCTCGCGGTTGGTGCGTTTGACGTACTCGAAGCGCGTGATGTCGTCCTCCGGGCCGAGCACCTGCTCGAGGAACCGCCGCAGCGCGCCCGGCTCCTGCGGGAACCCGACGAGGAAGTAGTGCTTCAGCCCTTCGTGCATCAATGAGCGTTCGAGGATCTCGCTGTAGCGGCTGACGTCGTTGTTGCCGCCGGAGACCACGACTACGACGGTCTGCCCCGGCTCCACCTGGACCACCGAGCCGAGCGACGCGGCGGCCAGCGCGCCCGCGGGCTCGGCGATGATTCCGTCGGACTGGTACATCGCCAGCATCTCGGTGCAGATGGCGCCCTCGGCGACCGAGGTCAGCTCGGCGCCGCTCTCGCGGATCAGCGGGTAGGTGACGCGGCCGGCCTCGCGCACCGCGGCGCCGTCGACGAACGAGTCGAGTTCGGGCAGCCGCACCGGGTGTCCGGCGGAAAGCGCCGCCGCCATGCAGGCCGCGCCCGCGGGTTCGACGCCGACGACGCGGACCTCGGGGTGCCGCTCCCGCAGCCAGCTGCCGACGCCGGCGAGCAGCCCGCCGCCACCGACCGGGACGATCACGACGTCCGGCACGAAGCCGAGCTGCTCGATGACCTCCAAAGCGACCGTGCCCTGGCCGGCGACGGTGCGGATGTCGTCGAACGCCGGCACGAGCGTCGCCCCGGTCCGCTGCGCGTCCTCGTTGGCCGCGGCGAAGGCGTCTTCGTACGTTTCGCCGACGACGATGACCTCGATGTGCGCGCCGCCGAGCGTCGCGATGCGTTCGCGCTTCTGCCGCGGCGTGGTTCCCGGGACGTACACGCGCCCGGCGGCGCCGAGCCGCCGGCAGGCGTACGCGACGCCCTGGGCGTGGTTGCCGGCGCTGGCGCAGACAACGCCTCGCGCCCGTACGTCCTCGTCGAGCTGGACGATGAAGTTGTAGGCGCCGCGGATCTTGTACGACCGGACGGTCTGCAGGTCCTCGCGCTTCACCCAGACCTGGGCGTCCACCCGGGACGACAGCCGCGCGCTCGGCTCCAGCGGCGTGCGGGTCACCACCCCGGCCAGCCGCTCGGCGGCCTTTTCGATGGTCGCCGCGGTCACCGTGTCGATGTCGTGCACCCCGATGAATCTACGACTCGCGCGTCCCGGGCAACCGCCCGGCCCTCCGGCCGCATCAAAGGGGTGACGAACAGGATGGGGGTTCCATGGAGGCGGGCTTCACGGACTACGTGACGGCGCGGTCGGCTTGGCTGCGCAAGGTCGCGTACCTGCTCTGCGGCGACTGGCACCGGGCCGACGACCTGGTCCAGACGGCGATCACCCGGCTCTACGCGAACTGGTCGCGGGCCGCCCGGGCGGACAACCTCGATGGTTACGCGCGCCGCACGCTGGTCAACGCGTATCTCGCCGAGCAGCGGACGTCGTGGTGGCGGCGGGTGGACCTGCGCGGCGCCGACCACGACCCGCCACCGGCGCCCGGCCCGGACGTCGACTCGGCGCTCGACCTGCGGGCCGCCCTGGACCGGCTGCCCGCACGCCAGCGGGCGACCGTCGTCCTTCGTTACTTCTGCGACCAGCCCGTCGCCGACACCGCCCGGGCCCTCGGGTGCTCCGAAGGGACCGTCAAAAGCCAGACCGCGAAGGCCGTGGACACGCTGCGCGAGTTGCTGCGCGAGCCGATTTGGGAGGGACGAGGATGACCGACTTCGAGCTGACCACGATGCTGAAGGACCTGGCCGACGTGCCCGCGCCGCCGCCGTCGATCGACGTCGACCGGGCGCGCCGGATCGGCGGACGTCGTCGTCGCGTGCGGACCACGGCGCTCGCCCTGGGGTGCGCCGCCGTCGTGGCGGCCGGGGGCTTGACGGCGGTCGCCGTGTTCCGGCACGACCCCGCGCCCGCCCCGGCGGCCGTTCAGCCCAAGCCCAAGCCCGGGCCGGTGGCCGTCGCGCCGGCGCCCACCGACAACCCGCTGGTGGCGAAGGCGGACTTCGGCTGGCTGCCGGAGGGAGTCTCCCGGATCGAGCACGGCGTCGGCGGGCACGGCGACTACACCCTGGCCCTCGGCGGCGGCGACAGGGCGCCGATGATCTGGCTCGCGGTCTACGACCAGGAACCTGCGTTGGACCGCAAGCACGATATGGGCGGGCAGGCGGTGCGCGTCCCGGTCCGGGTCGGCGACCGCGACGGCTACTGGGTCACGACCGACGCGAAGGACCCGCTCAACCACGGCGACAGCTACCTGCGCTGGCCGACCGCCGACGGCCGCTGGGCCGAGCTGCACGCGTATTACCTCGCCCTTCCCGACCTGCAGCAGGCCTTGCTGCGTGTCGCCGGCGAAGTGACGTTCGCGAATCGGCCGGTGGCGCTGCCGCTGCACATCCTCGGCCTGCCGGACACGTTCCACCTCGCCGACGCCAACGTGTGGCGCCGCCCGGACACCGACGGCGTCCCGTGGCGGGTCGTGCTGTCCTATTCGGTGAACGGCGCCCTCGCGACGATCACGGTTTCGCTCCCGGGCGGCCGCGCCGACGGCATCGGCGATCCGGTCTGCGCGACGAGGAACGGGCTGCGGGCATGCGTCACCGTCGACAACCCGGCGGCAGCGGGTCTGGACGGCGAGCGGGTGCTCGACCGCATCACGCTCCTCGGCCCGGACGAGTCGAAGTGGACCACGCACGTGGTCGGGTGATCAGCCCTTCGGCACCGCCGGGTAGGGGACGAAGGTGCTGGTGTTCTCGTCCACGGTGAGCTGCTTGCCGATCGTCGGGAACGCACGCTGCGAGCAAGCCGGCCGTTCGCAGACTTTGCAGCCCATCCCGATCGGCGTCGCCGCGGCCGGCTCGTCGAGATCAAGACCGGTCGAATAGACGAGCCGGCCCGCGTGACGCAGTTCGCAACCCAGGCCGACCGTGAACGTCTTCCCGGGGCTGCCGTACCCGCCGATGTTGCGCGACACCGTGCGCGCGACCCAGAAGTAGCTCTTCCCGTCCGGCAGGGTGGCGATCTGGGTCAGGATCTTCCCCGGCTGGGTGAACGCCTCGTAGATGTTCCACAGGGGACAGGCGCCGCCCACCCGGGAGAAGTGGAACCCGGCCGCGGACTGGCGCTTCGACATGTTCCCCGCCCGGTCCACCCGCACGAAGGAGAACGGCACCCCGCGCTGCTTCGGACGCTGCAAAGTGGACAGTCGGTGGCACACGGTCTCGAACCCGACGCCGTAGTGGTCGCACAGCCGCTCGATGTCGTAGCGGAATCGCTCGGCAGTGGCCAGGAACGGTCCATAGGGGAGGATCAGCGCGCCCGCGAAGTAGTTCGCCAGCCCGACCCGTCCCAGCGAGCGCGCGGCCGGCCCGGAGAACGCCCACGAGTCGGCCAGCTCGGTGATCAGGTCGTCGTATTCGAGCAGCGCGATCTGTGAAGCCATGCGAAACGCCTGCTGCCCGACCCGCAGGCTGGGCGCCAGCCGCAGCACCCGCGTCACCGGCTCGTAGCGGTGCTGCTGACCGGCGGATTCGTCGATCCCGTCGTTGGTCACTTCGACGCCGTAGCGCTGCCAAAGTCGTTCCTTCAGTGCGCTGAGCACCTGGCCGCGCTGCAGCGGGATGTCGGCCGCCATCTTCTCGGCGCGTTCGTCCAGTTCGGCGACGTAGTTCTCGCGCTCGTAGAAGAAGTCCCTGACTTCCTCGTGCGGCAGTGGCGCCGCCGCGCTGCCGTGCAGGCCCAGGCCGTTTTCGGTGGTCAGCGCGGCCGTGCTCTCGACGGCGTTGCGGTAGCTGCGGTGCAGCTTGACCAGCGCCTGCGCCAGGGCGGGCAGGTTCGTGGCCAGCTCGTTGAGCTCGCTGGTCGTGACGTCGACGCCGAGGACCTCGTCGAGCAGGGCTTCCTTGACGTCGGCGACCAGCCGGGACGTGTCGTTGTTCGCGAAGAACTCGGTGTCCACCCCGAACGCCTGCGTGATCCGCAGCAGCACCGGGACCGTCAGCGGACGCGAGTTGTGCTCGATCTGGTTGAGGTAGCTGGGTGAGATCTCCAGCACACGAGCGAGGTCGGCCTGGCTCATCGACCGGCTTTCGCGCAGATGCCGCAACCTCGCTCCGGCGAAAGTCTTCTCCATTCGAGCCCACCTCTCCGGAAGGTTTCCGGTCCTGAACGGTTACGTGAACGGTCAAGAACGCGGATTTTCGGTGAAGTTGCGAAACGGCGATTCGCAACTTTTGCAAAGAGCCTACGGACCCTTCGCACAAATTGGCAACTTGGACAACTGGACCGGATTTTCCCAGCCGTGCGAGGGTCGGATCAGGCAAGGCGAGCAATCGCAAACTTCGCAACACCGGGAGATCCGATGACGGAACAGGCCAAGCAGGCGGCCGCGGAGCTGGCGGCGCAGTGGGCGAACGACCCCCGCTGGGCGGGCGTGCAGCGCTCCTACTCGGCTGAGGACGTCGTCAAGCTGCGTGGCAGCGTCGTCGAAGAGCACACCTTGGCCCGCCGCGGCGCGGAGAAGCTGTGGAACCTCCTGCACACCGAGGACTACATCCACGCGCTCGGCGCCCTGACCGGCAACCAGGCCGTCCAGCAGGTCCGCGCCGGCCTGCAGGCCATCTACCTCTCCGGCTGGCAGGTCGCGGCCGACGCCAACCTGTCCGGCCAGACCTACCCGGACCAGAGCCTCTACCCGGCCAACTCGGTGCCGGCCGTGGTCCGCCGCATCAACAACGCGCTGGGCCGCGCCGACCAGATCAACTGGGCCGAAGGCAACACCGACATCGACTGGTTCGCGCCGATCGTCGCCGACGCCGAGGCCGGCTTCGGCGGCCCGCTCAACGCGTTCGAGCTGATGAAGGGCATGATCGCCGCCGGCGCCGCGGGCGTGCACTGGGAAGACCAGCTCGCGTCCGAGAAGAAGTGCGGCCACCTCGGCGGCAAGGTCCTCATCCCGACCAAGCAGCACGAGCGCACGCTGAACGCCGCCCGCCTCGCCGCGGACGTGCTGAACGTGCCGTCGCTGATCGTCGCCCGCACCGACGCGCAGGCCGCGACGCTGCTGACCAGCGACGTCGACGAGCGCGACCAGCAGTTCCTCACCGGCGGCCGCACCGCCGAGGGCTTCTACGAGGTCACCAACGGCATCCAGCCGTGCATCGAGCGCGGCCTGGCCTACGCCCAGTACGCCGACCTGCTCTGGATGGAGACCTCGGAGCCGGACCTCGAGGTGGCGCGCAAGTACGCCGAGGCCATCAAGGCGAAGTTCCCGGACCAGATGCTGGCCTACAACTGCTCGCCGTCGTTCAACTGGAAGAAGCACCTGGACGACGCGACGATCGCGAAGTTCCAGCGCGAGCTCGGCCACATGGGCTACAAGTTCCAGTTCATCACCCTGGCCGGCTTCCACGCGCTGAACTACTCGATGTTCGACCTGGCGCACGGCTACGCCCGCGAGGGCATGACCGCCTACGTCGACCTGCAGGAGCGCGAGTTCGCTTCGGAGAGCCGCGGCTACACCGCCACCAAGCACCAGCGCGAGGTCGGCACCGGCTACTTCGACAACGTCGCGACGGCGCTGAACCCGGAGAGCTCGACCACCGCGCTCAAGGGCTCCACCGAAGAAGCCCAGTTCCACTGATCCCGGCCGCGGCCTGACGGCGACCCCCCTCCGCCGTCAGGCCGCGTCCCTCCCTTTCTTTCCTTCCCTGCCCACAGCTCGCGGAGGCACCCCATGGTTGATCGGCTGAACTACCGCATCGAGGTCACCGGCGAGGTCGACGGCCGGTTCGCGGAGATCCTGACCCCGGCGGCCCTCGACTTCCTGGCCAAGCTGGACAACACGTTCGCCGGCCGCCGTCGCGAGCTGCTCGACGCCCGCCGCGTGCGGCGCGAGGAACTGCAGTCCGGTGAGAAGCCGCTCGGCTTCCTGCCCGAGACGCGCCAGGTCCGCGACGACCAGTCGTGGCAGGTCGCCCCGACCGCGCCGGGCCTGGAGGACCGCCGCGTCGAGATCACCGGCCCAACCGACCGCAAGATGACGGTCAACGCGCTGAACTCCGGCGCGAAGGTGTGGCTGGCGGACTTCGAGGACGCGACGTCGCCGACGTGGCACAACGTCATCGACGGTCAGGTCAACCTGTACGACGCGATCCGCCGCAACATCGACTTCACGACCGAGGCCGGGAAGCACTACACGATCGGCGACGACCCGGCGACGATCGTCGCGCGTCCCCGCGGCTGGCACCTGGTGGAGAAGCACATCCGCATCGACGGCCGCCCGGTCTCGGCGAGCCTGGTCGACTTCGGGCTGTTCTTCTTCCACAACGCGCGCCAGCTCGTCGCGCGCGGCGTCGGCCCGTACTTCTACCTGCCGAAGCTGGAGAACCACCTCGAAGCGCGGCTGTGGAACGACGTCTTCCTGATGGCACAGCGCGAGCTCGGCATCCCGCGCGGCACGATCCGCGCCACGGTGCTGATCGAGACGATCACCGCCGCCTTCGAGATGGACGAGATCCTCTACGAGCTGCGCGAGCACGCCGCGGGGCTGAACGCCGGCCGCTGGGACTACATCTTCAGCATGATCAAGAACTTCGCCGCGCACGGCGCCGACTTCGTGCTGCCGGACCGCGCACAGGTCACGATGACCGTGCCGTTCATGCGCGCCTACACCGAGCTGCTGGTGAGCACCTGCCACAAGCGCGGCGCGCACGCCATCGGCGGCATGGCCGCGTTCATCCCGAGCAAGGACCCGGAGGTCAACGCGATCGCGGCCGAGAAGGTCCGCGCCGACAAGGAGCGCGAGGCCGGCGACGGATTCGACGGCTCCTGGGTCGCGCACCCGGGCCTGGTCCCGATCTGCCGCGAGGTGTTCGACGGCGTGCTCGGCGGCTGGCCCAACCAGCTCGGCAAGCTGCGCGACGACGTGCACGTCACCGCCGAGGACCTGCTCGACGTGGCCAGCGCCGGCGGCGAGGTCACCGAAGCAGGCGTGCGCGCGAACATCAACGTCGCGTTGCGCTACGTCGACGCGTGGCTGCGCGGCACCGGCGCGGCGGCGATCCACAACCTGATGGAGGACGCGGCCACCGCGGAGATCGCGCGTTGCCAGGTCTGGCAGTGGATCCGCAACGGCACGAAGCTCGAGGACGGCACGGCGCTGACCCGCGAGCTGGCGGTCGAGTACCTCGACGAGGAACTCGCGTCGGTGCGCGCGGAGCTGGGCACCGGCAACCGCCTCGACGACGCGTACGCGATCTTCACCGAGACCGCGCTGGGCGAGAAGCTGCCGAGCTTCCTCACCACGGGTGCCTACGCGCGGTACCTCACGGACGCCCGGTAGCAGGGGCCCCGCCCGCCCCTACCTGACGAGGGGCGGGCGGATTCCACACCGTTTGGGATGGTGTGGGTCCGGACCGGTCCGGCGACGGTGGCTCCCCGTCGCCGGACCGGTTCGATTTCAGCTCACCGCGTAAGCCCGGATCACCGTCTGCCGCACGGTGTTCCCGCGGTCGTCGGCCGCGCTCGCCCGCAGCGAGACGAATCCGCCCGCCGGGTTCCGCACGGCGACCGTCCAGTGGTCCCCGGTCCGGAGCACCGGCGCGGGCTGCCAACTGCGTCCGTCATCGGTGGACGTCTCGACGGTCAGCTTCGTCCCGGTGCCACCGCCTTGCCGTTCCACGTACGCCGGGAACGTGAAGACGCGGTTCGCCGGCGCGCTGTTGTGCAGGTCGACCGCCGGTGCGAACCGGGCCGTCAGCAGGGGCAGCGCCTGGCCGTCCGCGGCGGCCGAGGAGCGGAACCCCCACTCCGCGAGGACGTCCGTCCACAGTGGCCACCAGTCGGTGTGCCGGTGGGCCTCGGCGGTGAGCCGGTACGCGCCGTCGGCGTCCGGCACCGGGATCGTCGCCAGCGTCGGTTCTCCCGACGGCTCCACGGGAATCGCGGCGCCGTCCTTCGCGAGGGTCACCGAACCCGTGTCCCCGAAGCCGGATTCGGGCTTGCGCGGGCGGCCGGCGGCGTCGCCGAACAGCGGCAGCCAGAGGTCGAAGACGCCGTCCTTGCGCCACGCCCACGGCCGCGGCTGCTCGCCCGAATGCGTCACGGTCAGCCCGCGCAACGACGGCCCTGCCACCGCTTTGTTCCAGCTGAGCTGGTACTTCTTGCCCGCGGCGAGGTCGAGCTGCTCGGTCGGTTCGCCGCGGACCCCGCCCGTCCACACCGAGTCCCACTTGCCGGGGGCGTAGTACTCGACACGTTCCTGTTGCGCGGCAACGGGTTCGGTGTAGCCGTACCCGACCATCCGGCCGAAGAACTCGTGCCCGGCGACGTACCGGACCTGGCCGGGGGCGTTGTCGTGGTAGGCGGTGCGCACCTCGGCGAGGTCGCGGGTCTTCGGCCGCTGCACACGCGGAGCGGTCACCTGCTTTTCGACGCCGTCCGCGAGTTCGTAGCGGAAGCGCGGCGACGGCCGGCTGACGACGGTCGCCGACGCCCGGCCCGTCTTCGCCAGCTCCGTGAACCGCTGCCCGGTGACGCTCAGCCCGCTCCAGACCACCGGCAGGTGCAGGGTCGGCAGCTCGCCGCCGAGGACCGTGGTCCCGGCCGTGCCGCCGGAAAGACCGACCACGCCGAGCTTCGCGCCGGCGTTCTCGACGTTCACCAGCCGCTGGTACGCCTCGTCGGTCCGGATGCCGAGCGGCAGCCGGACGACCACGAGCTTGCCGCGCGCGTCGATCCCGGCCAGGTCCTCGGGCGTGCCCCCGCCACCGAACACGACCGGGAGCGTGCTGGTTCCGGCCGGAGCGGCCGACTCCAGCCACATGCCCCGGACGGCGAACGGCTGCCCGTCGTCCGCGGTCAGCTCCAGGTCCGGCTCGGTGGCGCGGCGTTCCTGGCTGAAGGCGAAGGTCGCCGACGACGTACCCGGGACCGTCGCGGCGAACGCCTCCTGGAAGCGCGGGTCGAGGTCGAAACCATCGGAGAAGACGCACGAGCAGCTCGTGATCCGGCTCAGCCGTTCGACGCTCTGCATGCCACCGCGCGCCGCCGGGTTGTCCGGTTCCAGCGACACCGGCTTGCCGTCACGCGCGTCCAAGGCCTGCGTGACGGCGTGGTCCAGGACCAGTTCGGGCTGGCTGATGAAGCTGTACGAGGGTTCCTGCCCCGGCTGGGGCGTCTCGATGACGCTGTTGACGACGTAGTGGCCGCGCGGCAGCCGGAAGGTGCCCGGCTCGCCGTTGGTGAGCGCGCCCGTGTCCAGGTCGAGGATCGACAGCGGCGGATAGCCCGTCGGCGCCCACGGCTTGCCGTCGCGGTCGACGAGGCCGATGGTCAGGTCGTAGAACTCGTCTTCCTGCCGCATCGACAACGCGGTCCGCGTGGTGACGCCGTCGCCGCTGGCCGTCAGAATGCCGGATCGGGTGCCCGGGTGGCCGTCCTGCGCGGTGAAGGTCAGCTCGATGGGAGTGCTCCCACCGGCGGGAACGGTGACGCTCGGCGGAAAGCTGACGCCTTCGACGGACGCGGCGAGCGTCAGCGTGACCGGCGTGGCGCTGGAGTTGTACCAGGTGATGGTGGCTTTTTCGGTCTTCCCGTGGTTCGGCCACGGGAGGTACGCCGACGCGCTGCCGGTGGCGGTGACCGCCGAGGTCGTCGCGTGGGCGACGTCGACGCGGCCGGTGCCGACCGCGGCCGGTCCGGCGTCGACCTGCGCCGCGGTGCTGGTGAGGGCCGCTTTGAGGCGGTCCGCGGTCCAGTCCGGGTGCTGCTGGGCGAGGATCGCGGCCGAGCCCGCGACGTGCGGCGTCGCCATCGACGTCCCGCTCAGCGCCTGGTAGCCGCCGCCGGGCCAGGCCGCGGTGATCGACTCGCCGGGTGCCGCGACGTCCGGCTTCGCGGCGCCGTCGCCGATCCGCGGGCCCCGGCTGGAGAACGGGCTGAGCACATCCTTTTTGGACACACTGGCCACGGCGAGCGCCGCGTCGGCCGCGGCCGGGCTCGAGACGGATTCGTCCTGGCCGAAGTTGCCCGCGGCGACGACGAAGAGCGTGCCGTACTGCCGCGTCAGGGTGTTCACGGCTTCGGACACCGGGTCGGTCCCGTCGGACGGGCCGCTGCCGAGGCTCATGTTCACGACGCGGGCGTGCGCGTCGGCCGCCGCCCACTGCATGCCGGCCAGGACCGTGTCGAGCGTGCCGTCGCCGAAGTCGTCGAGGACCTTGCCGACGGCCAGCGACGCGTCGGGTGCCACGCCCTTGTACTTGCCGTCGGAAGCGGCGCCGGAGCCGGCGATCGTCGAAGCGACGTGGGTGCCGTGCCCTTCGCCGTCCTCGACGCTGCCCTTGCCGGTGAAGTCCTTGCTCAATGAGACGTGGCCGGCCAGGTCCGGGTGGGCAGTGGCGATCCCGGTGTCGAGCACCGCGACGGGCACGCCGCGGCCGGTCAGGCCCGCCTGCCACGCCGTGGGCGCGCCGATCTGCGGCACGCTCTGGTCGAGGCTCGCGCGCACCTTCGCGTTCAGCCAGACCTTCGCGCCGCCCGCCGCGAGCGTGGCGGGTTCGGTGGCGAGCCGGTTCCAGAACGCCGCGGCGCCGGACTTCGGCTCGTCGAGCGCGGTGTAGCCGAGCGCGGACGCCCGGGCGGCGACGCCGGTCCGCGCGGCGAGCGCCGGGCCGGCCTGGCGGACCAGCAGCGGCACGTGCGGGGTGCGCGCGTCGTCGTAGCCCTGGCGCAGCAGGCCGGTGACGTTGAACAGCTGCTCGTCGAGCCGTCCGGCGCGGACGAGCGTGGCGGCGTCACCGGGCAGGACGTACTGGTCGCCGTGGCGGACGTACTGGCGGAACGGCACCGGCCGGTCGCGGCGGGCGGGCAGCACGCGGACGTCCGCGCCGCCGACCAGCACCTGATCGCCGGTGATAAGCGTGATCCGGGCCGGCGTGACGGGTGGGCTGCCCGCCGGGGCGGCCGCCGCGGTGGGTGCGGTCAGCACGCCCGCGGCCAGGGTCACCGCGACGACCGCGGTGATCGGTTTCCTCATGGGATGGTTCCTCACTGGCGGGGTCCCTCGGCTGGTGGAACGGCCCCGGCGCGCCCGCGGGTTGCCCGGATTTCGATCCCGGAGCAACCCGGGAGGCCGCGCACCCCGTTCCACCGGGTGTGGGGGCGACGAGGAGGAATCGCTGAAACGGTCCGAAGAAGCGGGGTACCGCGACTACGTGACGGCGCGGATGGAGGTCATGCGCCGCACGGCCTACCTGTTGTGCCGGGATTGGCACCTCGCCGACGACCTGGTGTCGATCACGATCGGCAAGCTGTACCGGCACTGGCCGCGGGCCTGGCACGTCGAGCACCTCGACGCGTACGTGCGCCGCATCCTCGTGCGGACGTGGCTGGACGAGAAGGCCAGGGCGTGGCGGCGCGAGGAACCGGCGGACACGCTGCCGGAGCCGACGGTGCTGCCGACCGACGACGTCGTCGAGCGGATGGGTCTCCTGGAGTTGCTCGACGCGCTGCCGCCGCGGCGCCGGGCCGCGGTGGTGCTGCGGTACTACTGCGACCTTTCCGTCGAGGAGACCGCCGAGGTCCTCGACTGTTCACCCGGAACCGTGAAGAGCCAGACCGCGCGCGGGCTCGACTCGCTGCGCGCGCTCGTCGCCGCGAGCCAGAGCTGAAGGAGGCATCATGAGCAAGGACCAGTTCGACGCGGCGATCGGCGTCGCGCCCCCGTCCACAGTGGACGTCGAGGCGGTGCTGGACCGCGCACGCCGCCGGGCGCGCGTGCGCCGCGTGGCGAACCCGTGGACCGCCGCGGGGGCGGGCGTGGCGGCGGTCGCCGTCGGGGTGGCGGTGGCGTTCGTGCCCGGGAATCCCGCGCCGGTGCTCGTGCCGCCGGCGGCGAGCACAGCGCCGACGGACAATCCCTGCGCGGTCCGGCCCGGTCCGCCGCAGACCGGCGCACCGATCCCGGAGACGTCGGCGGCCGCGTCGAGCCGGCTCACGACGGTGCTGACCGCCGCCGTCGAGCAGCGGCTGGCCGCCGGCTCGACGCTCGGTCCCCACGAACGCGGCGTCTACCCGAAGGGTGTCGCGCACGGTCCGCTGGAGTTCTTCCACGTGTTTTCGGCGCCGGTTCCCTTCGAAGGGTCGTGCAGCGGCGGCGAGGACTACTTCTTGTCGTCGGCCACGACGGCGAAGGGGGAGCTCAAGGGCAACGTCATGGCGGTCGTCACCCGGATCGGCGGCGTCGCGACGCCCAGCACCGAGTGCACGCCCCCGCCCGAGCGCACGGAGGGGTCGTGCCAGCGCCGGACCGGGCCGCACGGCGAAACGATCGTCGAGTCCACGGTGCTCCAGCCCGGCGGCCCGACGATGTACCAATCGGACGTCACCAAGCCCGACGGCACCGGCATCATCCTCGGGGCGGAGAACGTGGCCGGGGACGCGAAGCGGGGCGGCGCGCCCGACATGCCGTCGCCGCCGCTGAGCCTCGCGCAGTTGACGGAGATCGCGCTCGATCCAGGCCTGACGCTCTACCCCTGAGCAGTCAGCAGCACCTTCGCGGCTTCGCGGGCCGTGTTGGCCTCGCCCGGGTCACCGGTGATCGCGGCGAGCACTGTCGCGCCCTCGACCAGTGCAAACAGCTGGTCGGCGAGCCTCTGGCCGGAAATCAGGCCACGCAGGTACGCGCGCACTTCGTCCTTGTGCAGCCGGATCGCGGCGGCGATTCCGGGCGCCGGTTCGCCGAACTCGCCGAAGGAGTTGATGAACGCGCAGCCCCGGAAGCCGGGTTCGGCGAACCAGTTCGCGAGCCAGCCGAAGACGGCGAGGGGATCGTCACCGCGAGCGTGGACGAATTCGCGCAACGACTTCCGCCAGCGCTCGTCCCGGCGTCGCAAGTAGGCCTCGACCAGGTCGTTCTTCGCCGGGAAGCACTGGTAGAGCCGCTTGAGCGAGACGCCGGACCGCTCGCGGACGGCGTCCATCCCGATCGCTTGCACGCCGTGCGCGTAGAAGAGGTCTTCGGCGGCTTCGAGCAGTCGGTCGGTCGCTTCCGTGGAATTCACGTCACCTGCCCTGGCGTGGAGAATAAGCGTTCTCTAGGGTAGCGGATGTGCTGGAGAACGCACGTTCTCCACGTCCGGAAGGAGCTGTCATGACCCCGCGACCCCCGTTCCCGCCCTTCGACGAGGAGACCGCCCGGCAGAAGGTCCAGGCCGCCGAAGACGCGTGGAACACCCGCGACCCGGAGAAGGTCTCGCTGGCCTACACCGAGGATTCCGTGTGGCGCAATCGCGACCAGCACGTCGTGGGACGAGCGGAGATCGTCAAGTTTCTGACCGCGAAGTGGGAGCGCGAGCTGGACTACGCGCTGCGCAAGGAGCTGTGGGGCTTCCGCGGCAACCGCATCGGCGTCCGGTTCCAGTACGAGTCCCGCACCGCCGACGGTCGGTGGTTCCGCAGCTACGGCAACGAGCTGTGGGAGTTCAGCGACGAAGGCCTGATGCGCCGGCGGGAGGCGAGCATCAACGACCGGCCGATCGGGGAAGCGGACCGCCGGATCTTCGGTCCGCGTCCGGAGTCCGAACACGGCGTCCTGCTGCCGATCTTCTGAGTCCGCTTCGCGCGTAATCACCCCTGGCCGGGCGTCGCCGTGGGCATGCTCGGGCGCATGACGACACCGGCGTTCGGCGGCGAAGTGAGCGAGTACTACCAGCGGTTCCGCCGCGGCTACCCGCCCGCGGTGGGGGACGCGCTGACGGCGGTGTTCACGCTGACGCGCGACGACGTCGTGCTCGACCTCGGCTGCGGCACCGGCCAGCTCACCCGGGTCCTGGCGCCCCGGGTGGGCGCGGTGCTGGGCATGGACCCGGAACCGGCGATGCTCGACCAGGCCCGCAAAGCGGGATCGCCGCCGAACGTGAGCTGGCTCCTGGGCGGAGACTCCGACGTCGGCGCGCTGACGCCGGCTCTCGGCGCGGGCCGCCTGGCCGCGGTGACGGTGGCGCAGGCGTTGCACTGGATGGACCACGCGAGTCTGTTCGCGTCGGCGCTGGCGTTGTTGCGCCCGGGCGGCGGTGTCGCGGTGGTGACCAACGGCGAGCCGCTGTGGCTGCAGGACACGGCGTGGTCCGCGGCGCTGCGCGAGGTCGTCTCGTCGTATCTGGGGACACCGCTGCACAGCACGTGCGGCACGGACGAGGCGAGCCAGTCACGCTACGCGGACGCCCTCTTGGCGGCGGGGTACGCCGTCGATTCCCAGGTCGTCGAGTATGACGCGCCGCTGAGTGTCGATGAGATCGTCGGTGGCGTGTTTTCGGCCATGAGCCCGTCGCAGCTGCCGGCGGCTGAAGCGCGGCCGGCGTTCACCGAGCGCGTCCGGGAGGCGGTGGCTCCGCACGGACCACTGCGGGAGGAGGTCCGGGTGCGCCTCCTGACCGGGACCCGCTGACCGGTCACGGAAGGCGAATGGGTACCGGCCCGTAGTGTTCCGCTGATTGTTTCCCCGGGAACCGGCGCGGATGCTCGCTGCGAGGCGCGTCTTGCGCCGTCTTCCCGAGGAGTCCCCATGACCAGCAGGTTGAGAGCTGTCGTCGCCGCCGTCTTCGTCGTTTTTTCGTTCTCGTTCGGCGCCGTGGTGACGGTGCCCGCGCCCACCTCGGCGCACTCCGACTGCGTCCGGCCCTGCCGCTTCTGAGCGGGCGGCTACCTACAGTTCGGGCGACTTCAGCGGTGGCTGCACATGCTCGGTCGGCCGCAGCGGCGCGTCATCGAGGGTTGGTCGTCATTGCGACCACTACCTACAGTTCCGGCACCCCGGCCGCGACCGGCTCGAACGCGTTGCCGGTGGCGATCTTCGGCCGCGGCAGCTCGACCGGCTCGCCCGGCTTGGTCCGCTTGTAGACCGCGGCGGTCGCCTCGGCGATCCGGCCCCAGTCGAAGTCCGCGGCCAGCCGTGACTGCGCGGCCTTCGCCCGCTTCGCCGCGGCCGGCGCGTCGCCGAGCACGGCCGTCACCGCGTTGGCCAGTTCCGCGACATCGCCGGGGCTGAACGCCAGCCCGGTCTCGCCGTGCACCACGACCTCCCCGAGCCCGCCGGCCGTCGACGCGACCAGCGGGGCCTTCGCCGCCGCGGCCTCGAGCGCGACGATCCCGAACGGCTCGTACCGGCTGGGCAGCACCACGGCGTCGGCCGCGGCCAGCGCCGCGCGCAGGTCGCGGTCCGACAGGTGCCCGACGAAGTCGACCGCGCGCCGCACCCGCAGTTTCCGCGACTGCTCGACCAGTTCGTCGAAGTGTCGTCCTTTTCCGGCGACGACCACCCGCGTGCCGGGGTGGCGGCGCCGGATCCGGGGGAGCGCGGCGAGCAGGTCCTGCACGCCCTTCTCCCACTCGAGTCGTCCGAAGTAGAGCAACAGCGGCGCCCCGGCCGGGCTGTAGACCTCGCGGGCGCGGGCGATCTCCTTCGCCGGCACCTGCCAGCCGCGTTCCTCGATGCCGTTGTGGATCACCGTGACGTCGCCGGCCTCGACCTCGAAGAGGTGCGCGACCTCGCGGCGCATGGCCTGCGAGCAGGTGATGAGCGCGTCGGCACGGTTCGCCAGCCACCACTCGACCGAGTGAACCTGCTGGTTCAGCGGGTGCGACAGCCAACCGGAGTGCCGGCCGGCCTCGGTCGCGTGGATGGTGCCGACGAGCGGCACTCGCGCGGCCTCGGCGATCGCGATGGCCGGATGCGCGACCAGCCAGTCGTGCGCGTGGACGACGTCCGGCTGCCAGCTGCGCAGGAGGTCCTGCGCGGCGCGGATCATGGCGTGTCCCATGGCCAGCGTCCAGGCGACGAGGTCGCGTTCGAACGTCACGTGCATCGGGTCCTCGGCGACCCGGATGATCCGCACGCCGTCGACGACGCGGTCGGTGCGCGGGTGCGTCCCGGCGTCGGTGCCCGCGGCGTGGCGGCAGAGGACGACGACCTCGTGACCCTGGCGGGCCAGGTGGCAGGCGAGCGCGTGGACGTGCCGGGCCAGGCCGCCGATGGCCACTGGCGGGTACTCCCAGGACAGCATCAGCACACGCATGCGCAGAGGTTACTCGCGAGTCGGGACGGCCTGGCGGCGCCCGTGCCAGCCGACCGGCCACATCCGTCGCCGAATGTGGTCCGACTCACTGGCGAGCCCGGCGATCTCTGCCACCATCGGCCGGGATGACTTCACCAGAGGACACCGGCTGGCGCCGGCTCGACCCGCCCCTCTCCACCCCGTGGTCCGGCGACGTCGGCCCGGACAACGCCCTGAACGAGTACCCGCGGCCGCAGTTGACCCGCCCGCGCTGGCTGAACCTCGACGGCGTCTGGGAGTACGCGGGCCGGCCGTCGTCGGCGGAGGGACCACGGCCGTCCGGCTACGCGGAGCGGATCTTGGTCCCGTTCCCACCGGAGTCGGCGTTGTCCGGAATCGGACGACGCGACGAGGTCCTCTGGTACCGGCGGCTCTTCGAGATCCCCGCCGACTGGCGCGGCTCGCGGGTCCTCCTGCACTTCGGTGCGGTCGACCAGACGGCGAAGGTGTGGGTCAACAACCAGCTCGTCGCGACGCACGAAGGCGGCTACACGGCGTTCAGCGCGGACATCACCGACGTCCTGCGGGCGTCGGAGCCGCAGGAGCTGACCGTGCGGGCCGAGGACCGCACCGACATCGAGCCCTTCCCAGTCGGCAAGCAGCGCAACGCCCCCGGTGGGATCTGCTACACGGCGTCGTCCGGAATCTGGCAAACGGTGTGGCTCGAGCCGGTGCCCGAGACCCGCGTCGAACGCCTGGACCTGACCCCGGACCTCACCGGTGCGACGGTGTTCCCGCAGGTCACCGGCGGCGCCGAGGTCGTGGTCGTCGTTTCGGACACGGACCGCGAAGTCGCCCGCGGCTCGGGCACGGCGGGGACGTCGGTGCGCGTGGACGTTCCCGAGCCACGCCTCTGGACACCCGACGACCCACACCTCTACACGCTGCGCGTCCGGTTGCTCGACCGGCATGGCGCGGTTCTGGACGAAGTCGGCAGCTACGTCGGTCTCCGGACGATCGGCCTGCTCCCGGACTCCGAAGGGCGTCCGCGAATCGCGCTCAACGGCCGGCCCACGTTCCTGCACGGCCCGCTCGACCAGGGCTACTGGCCGGACGGCATCTCGACCGCGCCCACCGACGACGCCTTGCGCTTCGACCTCGAGAAGACGAAGGAACTGGGCTTCAACTTCGTCCGCAAACACGTCAAGGTCGAGCCGGCGCGCTGGTACTTCTGGGCCGACACGCTGGGCCTGGTCGTCTGGCAGGACATGCCGTCGCTGACGGTGTCGTTCGACGGCCCGCCCGGCATCGCGCCGGACCCGGTCCCGCGGGCGCGCGAGCGGTTCGAAGCAGAACTGATCGAAATGATCACACAGCTGCGGGCGGTCCCGTCGATCGTCGGCTGGGTGCCGTTCAACGAAGGCTGGGGCGAGTTCGACACAGCCCGTGTCGCGGAACTGGTCAAGGCCCTCGACCCGACCCGGCTGGTGATCGCGAACAGCGGCGTCAACTGCTGTTTCTCCCGCCCAGATACGGGCGCCGGTGACGTCTACGACGACCACACGTACGTGGGCCCCGGCGTGCCGGCGGTCACTGATGGCCGGGCGATCGTCGACGGCGAGTACGGCGGCCTCGGTCTGGTTCTGGACGACCATCGCTGGCCCGGACCACCGAACGCGTACGAAATGACGCCGACCCGGGAGCGGCTCACCGAGCGCTACGCGGAGGTGAGCGCCGCTCTGGAGCGAGTGGTCGTCGAGCGAGGTCTGTCCGGCGCCATCTACACCCAGACGACCGATGTCGAGAACGAGGTCAATGGACTGCTGACATACGACCGTCGTGTGGTGAAGGTCGACCCGTCGGTGGTCGCGAAGTGCGTACGAGCGGTGATCGACGCCGGCTCGGCCTGAACGGCCTGGCCGATTTCCGGCGACCGTTCACGCCGGTAGGTTCGCGGGCCGGTCAGCTTTCGGCGACGGCTCTGACCAGTCCATCCCGCCCGTGGTCGAGCGCCGACAACAGCGCGCCGCGCAGAGCAGCCGAGTCCGTCACCGCGCCAGCCTCCACCCGGACCGGCCCCGGCGCCGCCGCGCGGACCGTTCGCCGGATTTCGGCGACGAGACCCGCCTGGCTCCCCGCAGGGCCACCCAACAGCACCAGGTCCGGGTCGACGATCGTGCAGATCGCGGCGACGGCCCGTCCGAGCGTCGCGCCGAGCAGCCGTAGTCGTTCGGCGGCCACGGCGTCGTCGGTGGCCCGGCCGAGCGTGGTCAAGATCGCGTCGACGTCCAGCGAAGGCGCGTCGGACCTGCCGAAGCCCTGGTCGGCGAGAGCCGCGGCGAGCGTCGACCCCGAACTATCCAGGTACCCGATCTCGCCCGCCAGCCCGTGCGCGCCCCGAACGAGCTGATCGCCGACATAAAGACTGACGCCGAGCCCGGCGCCCACGTAGACGTAAGCAAAGCTCTTCGCCTCTCGAGCAGCGCCCTCCCGCCGTTCGGCGAGCGCGGAGAAGTTGACGTCGTTGTCGAGCAGAACGTCACGACCGATCTCTCCGGCCCGGAGCGTCCCCTCGGGAAAGGGCGACCCGGGCAGCGCGACGACTTCGTGCCTCACCGGGTCGACCGGGTTGGCCACCGAGATCGCGATCGCCCGCACCGCACCCGAACCCACTTCGCCCGCCGCGGCGACGGCGTCCCGGACCGCGGCCGTCACCGGTCGGCCGCCGGGCGGGTACTGCTCGGTGGCCAGGACCGTCCCGGTCAGGTCGGTCGTGATCGTGCGGACGCCTTGCTGGTTGACCTCCGCGGCGACCACGCGGCCGGCGTCGGCGGCCAGTTCGTAGAAGGTGGCGATCCGGCCGCGACGGCCGGTCTGGTCGGTACCGGTCGCCCGCAGCGCGCCCGCCGTCTCCAGGCGACGGACCGACTCGGAGATCGTCGGCTTCGAGATCCCGGTGGTCGCGGCGAGCTCCGCGCGCGTGGTCCGGCCGTGGACGAAGACGTGGTCGAGCACCGCGCGGTCGGTCATGGCCCGCAGCATCGCCAGGCGCGGAAGCGGCCGGTCGGGGTCGGACATCGCACCTCTTGTGGCGGGAGACGGACAGGAGTTACCGTAGCCGGGACATTCTAGTAAGGAGTCCTAACCAAAGATCGTGAGGACACCGATGGCGACCACAGAGCTGCCCGCGAACATGTCCGAGGCCATCTCGCGGGCCAAGCGCGACCTGCGCGCCCGGATCGGCGACGTCGCCGGCGTGTTCGCCGAGGTCCGCGACGGGACGCGGCGAGAGGTCGACACCGTCGCCGCCGACCCGGACGCCTTCCCCGTCGTCCGTTACCGCGACATCGCCGACGGGACCGTGCCGCAGCGCACGGTCGACGCCGTCCGACGCCGCGGCTGCGCAGTCGTCAAGGGCACCTTCGCGCGCGAAACGGCCGAAGCCTGGGACGCCGAGCTGGCCGCGTACCTCGCCGACAACGACTTCGCCGGCACGTACCAAGGCCCGGCGGACGACGTCTTCGCCGGCCTCGCGTCGAGCCAGCCGCAGATCTACCCGGTCTACTGGTCGAAGCCGCAGATCCAGGCCCGCCAGCACGAACACATGGTCGCCGTCCGGCGGTTCCTCAACTCCTTCTGGCGGCACGAGTCCGAGGGCCGCGTCTGGTTCGACCCCGATCACGACACGGCCTACCCCGACCGCATCCGCCGTCGCCCACCCGGTTCGGCGTCGCTCGGCCTCTCCGCGCACACCGACTCCGGCTCGGTCGAACGCTGGTTGGTACCCGCCTACCAGCAAGTGTCCCGCCACGTCTTCGCCGGAAACTGGCAACAGTACGACCCGTGGGACGGCGCCTACCGTACCGAAGTCGACGAATACGCGTCGACGGTCATGTGCTCGGCTTTCCGCACCTTCCAGGGCTGGACGGCGTTGTCGGAAATGCATCAGGGCGACGGCGTGCTGCACGTAGTGCCGATCCCGTCGGCGATGGCGTACGTGCTGCTCCGCGCGCTGCAGGACGACATCCCCGACGACGACCTCTGCGGCGCCGCCAACGGCCAGGCCCTGCCGGTCAGCGACAAGTACCACGACGACCTGCTGCCCGCGCTGACCTCGATCCCCGAGATCGAACCGGGCGACACGGTCTGGTGGCACGGCGACGTCATCCACGCGGTCGCCGACGGCACGAACCCGGAACGCTGGGGCAATGTCATGTACATCCCGGCGAGCCCGCACTGTCCGAAGAACGCGACATATGCCGAGAAGTGCGGACGCGCCTTCCTGACCGGCGCGAGCCCGGGGGACTTCGCGCCTGAAGACTACGAAGTCAACTGGACCGGCCGCGCCACGATCGACGACCTCAACGCGGTCGGCCGCGAACAGCTCGGCCTGTGACGGCGCCGCGCCGGGTGGAGGCCCGGCGCGACACCGGCCGCCTCATGCCGGGAGAGCGGCCTCGATGGCTTTGACGACCTTCTCGTCCTCGGGCTCGGTCCGCGGCCGGAATCGCGCCAGGACCTCACCGTCGGCACTGACCAGGAACTTCTCGAAGTTCCACTGGACGTCGCCGGAGTCACCCTCGGCGTCGGACACCTTGGTCAGCTCCGCGTACAGCGGGTGCCGGCCCTCGCCGTTGACGTCGATCTTCTCGAACATCGGGAAGGTGACACCGTAGGTCGTCGAGCAGAACGTCTGAATCTCCTCCGCGCTGCCCGGCTCCTGGCCCGCGAACTGGTTGCACGGGAAACCGACAACAGAGAAGCCCTGGCCGCCGAAGCGCTCCTGTAGCCGCTCGAGGCCGGAGTACTGCGGGGTCAGGCCGCACTTCGACGCGACGTTGACCACGAGCAGAGCTTTGCCCGCGAGCGAGGCCAGTGAGCTGTCCTGCCCGTCGAGGGTCTTGACCGGAATTTCGTGAATCCCCATGAGTCCCTTTCAGTCGTGCTTCAACGCTCGGGCGTCGAGGTGCCCGAACGGTCCGTCGTCGGCGCGGTAGGCGGCCGCCAGCTCCTCGGCCCGCGCGCGGTCGCCGCGTTGCAGCAATCCGGCCAAGGCGTCGAAGCGCTCGGTGTGCACCGCCGCGCGTCGGCGCGCGTAGTCAGCGGCGGAGTCCTTGGTGACCATGAAGGCCCAGTCGCTCTCCAGCGCCAGCATCGCCTCGGCCACGGCCTGGTCGGCGACAGTGTCCCGGGCCGTGGTCGGCAGTCCGGCAACGAGTGAAAGGAGCCGTTCCTGCAGCGCCGCGTTGGCCTCGACCATGTCCTTGACCTGCTCGCCGTCCCAGACACGCCAGTCTTTGCCCGACCCCCACGACGACACGGGCAGCTCGATCGGTTCGCCGACGAGCCCGGCGTCGAGCACGCCCTTCAACGTCGTCACCCGGACGCCCGACTCGGGCAGCGCGCGCAGCACGCCCTCCAGCCAGGCCGGCCCTTCGTGCCACCAGTGCCCGAACAGCTCCGTGTCGTAAGCGGCGACCACGAGCGCCTCACGACCGTGTTGCTTCTTCAGTGAACGCAGCCGCGTGACCACGGTGTCGACGAAGTCCTTGACGTGCAGCCCCAGCACGTCCGCGGCCAGCGACGGGTCGTAGGGCGCCTTGTCCGGCGGCTCGACCGTCTTCCCGGTGACGCGCGACGCCTTGAGCCCGACCTCGTGCGCCCAGGTGTGGAAGTCGCGGTAAGCGGCGTGACCGGGGTAGCCGGCCTTCGGCGACCAGACGCGGTAAGTGACCTCGAGGTCTCGTCCGAACGCGACCACGTCGCTGTCGCCGACCGGCCGCGCGGCCCAGGTGTCGCCGCGCAGCGACGGCCCGTCGACCATGAACCGCCGCACGCCGGCGGCCGCGTAGTCCTTTTCCATACCAGGCGCGTAGCCGCACTCCGGCGCCCAAATCCCCTCGGGCCGTGACCCGATCCGCAGCGCCGTGTCGGCCAGGCCGGCGTTCAGCGCGAACTCGCGCACCCGCGGGTCCAGCAGCGGCTGGAACGGGTGGGCCAGCGGCCCGCCGAGCAGCTCGATCGTCGAGTTGTCGACCAGCGAACGAAGCATGGGGGAGAAGCCGTGGCGCCAGCGGGTGCCCAGCTCCTCGGCCGCGCGGACCGCGGTCCGGTGTTCGGCCGCCGCGAGCTCGCGCAGCACCGGGTCGCCCCGCCACAACGTCGACGCGTGCTGGGCGCGCAGCTGCCAGTGGCCTAGCCAGTCGTGGAACGCGCGGATGCTGTACGGGTCATCGAGCTGCGCGGCGAGCACCGGCGTGACGCCCAGCGTCAGCACGTCTTGGCGGCCTTCCGCGGCGAAACGCTCGAGCAGATCGACCATCGGCAGGTACGAGTGCGCCCACGCCTGGTAGAGCCACTCCTCGCCGACCGGCCAGCTCCCGTGGTGCGGCAGCCACGGCAGGTGACTGTGCACGACGAGGCAGAAGGTGCCTTCGTTCATCGGCGCACCGCCACGGCGACGAGGTCGAGGCTGGCGCCGAGGTCGTCGCCGTGGATGTCGAACCCGGTGGCCTCGATCGCGGCGACGTCGGCGAGCAGCGCCGCCGGCCACACGGCCTGCCCCGGCAGCTCGCCCATGACGACGTCGAGCTGGGCGTCGATGATCGACCCGCCGTACCGCTCGTCGAGCGCGCGAACGGCGTTGCCGTGGTGCAGGCCGTGGAGCGCTTCGACGTCGAATCCGGCGTCGGTGAGCAGTCCAGCCAGCTCGGCCGGGGCCAGCTCGCGGGTGTGGTACGGGTTCAGCGGCGTATCGCTCTCCGGGG
This sequence comes from Amycolatopsis sp. NPDC051371, assembly GCF_040682155.1. Classification (NCBI taxonomy): domain Bacteria; kingdom Bacillati; phylum Actinomycetota; class Actinomycetes; order Pseudonocardiales; family Pseudonocardiaceae; genus Amycolatopsis; species Amycolatopsis sp. NPDC051371. Next base: position 103,236 of record NZ_JBFBAG010000009.1, on the reverse strand, counting down.
TGAAGGTCAGCCGGTTCGGCGTCGTGACCAGCAGTTTGCCGCCCGGCGACAACACCCGCCGGCACTCGGCGAGGAACCCGGCCTGGTCCCACAGGTGCTCGATGACCTGAAAGTTGGCGACGACGTCGACAGCGGCGTCGCGCACCGGCAGGAACGCCAGGTTCGCCCGCGCGACGGCGACCTCGGGGTAGCGGCGGGCGACGTGCTCGGTGGTCGGCACGTCGTAGTCCAATGCGAGCACCCGGCGGGCCGTGGTCGCGAGGAGGCTCGCGCCATAGCCCTCGCCGCAGCCGGCTTCGAGCACCGTCGCGTCCGCGCAGTGGGGGAGCAGGGCGAGGTAGGCGGCCTCGTGGCGGCGGAACCAGTAATTTTCCTCGGCGATGCCGGGGACGGTCCGTTCGCCGGTCAGGTGCAGCGCCTCGGCCCGGGTGGCTGGGGTGGTCACCTCCGCGACCCTAGCGGGTGTCACGTCCGGCCCGGCCGTCTCGTTCCGTGGTCATGCAACGGACAATCACCCGCGTTCTGCTCGTTCTCTTCGGCCTCGTCGAGGTCCCGACCGGACTGTGGCCTTTGATCACACCAACCGGCTTCTACCAGGACTTTCCCGGCATCCGCACGGGCTGGGTCTCGATGGACGGGCCCTTCAACGAACACCTCTTGCGCGACTTCGGTGGCCTCAACCTGGCGCTCGCGGCGACGCTGATCGGTGCCGCCGTGATCGGCACCACAGCCGTCGCCCGGCTGGCTTCGGTGGCGGCGCTGCTCTTCAGCGTTCCGCACTTCGCGTACCACCTCGGGCACGTGTCGCACTTCGAGGCGATCGACCAGGTGCTCATCATCGCGCTGACGGGGCTGACCGTGCTTGTGCCGCTCGTGCTGCTGGCTATTCCGGGGCGCCGGGTCAGTACACCGGTGACACCGTGATGCCGAGCGCGCCGGGGCCGAGGTGCGCGCCGATGACCGTGCTCGCTTCGACGACCATGCTCTCGGCCATCGCCGGGACCCGGCGTTCGATCTGCCGGCCGATTTCGAGTTCGTGATCGCTCGCCCCGAACCGGGTCACGGCGATGTCGGCGCGGAAGCCGCCGGACTTCTTGACCGCGAGATCCACCATCTTGGCCAGGGCGCGCCGCGTGCCGGGGACGCGGGCCAGCGGCGCGACCTCGCCGTCCTTGACCGTGAGCAGCGGCTTGATCGAGAACGCGGTGCCGAGCATCGCCTGCGCGGCGCCGATCCGCCCACCGCGGCGGAGGTACTCCAGCGTGTCGACGTAGATGAACTCGGTGCTGGTGAAGCACCGGCGTTCGGCGGCTTCGATGACACGGCCGGCGTCCGCGCCCGCCGCAGCCGCCCGGGCCGCGGACACAGCGGCGAAGCCCAAGCTCATCCCGGTGGTGCGGCTATCCAAGACATGCACCGGGATGCGGACCTGCTGGGCGGCTTCCCGGGCCGCGCGGACGGTGTCGGACATGCGGCCGGAGATGTGGATGCTGACGATCGCGGTCGCGCCGGAGGCCGCCGCCTCCTGGTAGGTCCAGAAGAACGCCCCCGGATCCGGGGGCGAAGTGGTGATCACGTGCCCCTCTCTCATGGCGTCGATCACCTCGCCGCGGTCGAAGCGGTTTTCGTCGTCGAAGTGACCACCCAGGTTCAGCTGGATCTGGACGACTCCGATGGCCCAGCGGGAGGCGACGAGGTCGGGCAGGCAGGAGCTCGAGTCGGTGATGACGGCGATGCGCGCGGGCATGGTGGGGGAGGTTAATGCCTGACACCCACCGCGAGTAGGCCGTGGTTGGTCCGATTGGACGAACGGTGGTTCAGGTGGGGTAACCGGTCGGCTACCGGGACGATGGTCCCACTAGATTGCGCATCCAGGTGAATGGCGTCACCTCGGCGGGTCCTGCGCGCCGATTGGCCCTAATCTACCGGCCAGTAGAGCACTGACCCGTGGTCGTCCCGCGGGGCACAACCGGGAGGTCGAAGCAGACCCATGACGAACATCGTTGTCCTGGTCAAGCAGGTACCGGACACCTACTCGGAGCGGAAGCTCAACGGGACCGACCACACCCTTGACCGTGAATCCGCCGACGCCGTGCTCGATGAGATCAACGAGAAGGCCGTCGAAGAGGCGCTGAAGATCAAGGAAGCCGGCGAGGGCGAGGTCACCGTGATCTCCGTGGGCCCGGACCGCGCGACCGACGCCATCCGCAAGGCGCTGTCCATGGGCGCCGACAAGGCCATCCACGTCTCCGACGAGGCGCTGCACGGCTCCGACGCGATCGCTACCGCCAAGGTGCTCGCCGCCGCGATCGCGAAGGTCGAAGGCTTCGACCTGATCATCGCCGGCAACGAGTCCTCCGACGGCCGTGGTGGCGCCATCCCGGCGATCCTCGCCGAGCTGCTCGGCCTGCCGCAGGTCACCTACGCCCGTGAGGTCACGGTCGACGGCACGACCATCAAGGCCGTCCGCGAGACCGAGGACGGCCTGACCCGCCTCGAGGCGACCCTGCCCGCGGTGGTGAGCGTCGGCGAGAAGATCAACGAGCCGCGCTACCCGTCGTTCAAGGGCATCATGGCCGCGAAGAAGAAGCCGGTCGAGACGTTCACCATCGCCGACCTGGGTGTCGACGCGAGTGAGGTCGGCCTCGGCAACGCGTGGTCCACCGTGACCGAATCCTCGCCGAAGCCGCCGCGCACCGCCGGTGAGAAGGTCGAGGACGAGGGCGACGGCGGCACCAAGGTCGCCGAGTACCTGGTCGGCCAGAAGCTCATCTGACAACGGCTCTTCGAGGAGGAACCAAGAACATGGCTGAAGTACTCGTCCTCGTCGACCACGTCGACGGTGAGGTCAAGAAGGTCACGCTCGAGCTGCTGACCGCGGCCCGCGCGCTCGGTGAGCCGTCGGCCGTCGTCGTCGGCCCGACCGGGACCGCCGCCAAGGCGAAGCAGGCGCTGGCTTCCCATGGCGCCGCCAAGGTGTATGTCGCCGAAGGGGACGACGCCGCGAACTACCTGGTCACGCCGAAGGTGGACGTGCTCGCCGCGCTGGCGCAGCAGGCGTCCCCTGCCGCCGTGCTCGTCACCGCCAGCGGTGAGGGCAAGGAGGTCGCCGCCCGCCTGGCCGTGCGTCTGGGCTCCGGCCTGATCTACGACGCCGTGGGCGTCAACGGCGACGGCGTCATCGACCAGTCCATTTTCGGTGGCGCGTTCTCCGTCAAGTCGAAGTCAACGAAGGGCGCGCCGGTCGTCTCCATCCGCCCGGGTGCGGTCGAGGCCGAGCCGGCCGAGGGTGCGGCGGCCGAGGAGACCGTCGAGCTCCCCGCCACCGACGCGGCGAAGTCGACCAAGATCACGGGCGTCGAGCCGGTGACCGGCGGTGACCGTCCCGAGCTGACCGAGGCCTCGATCGTGGTCTCCGGCGGCCGCGGTGTCGGCTCGGCGGAGAAGTTCGACGTCGTCGAAAAGCTGGCCGACTCGCTCGGTGCGGCTGTCGGCGCTTCGCGTGCCGCTGTCGACTCCGGCTACTACCCGGCGCAGTTCCAGGTGGGCCAGACCGGCAAGACCGTGTCGCCGCAGCTGTACATCGCCCTCGGCATCTCGGGCGCGATCCAGCACCGCGCCGGCATGCAGACGTCGAAGACGATCATCGCCGTCAACAAGGACGCGGAGGCGCCGATCTTCGAGATCGCCGACTTCGGCATCGTCGGCGACCTGTTCAACGTCGCGCCGCAGCTGACCGAAGCGGTCGAGAAGCGCAAGGGCTGATTGCTCTTCCGAAGGGCCTTCCGGGAGCTTCCCGGAAGGCCCTTCGCGCGTTCTCGGGACCTGATAGAAGCCTGAGAACCCGCAATTAACTGAACGTGCACTAATCGGTCATCGGATGGCACTCTCCGCGGTTTCCTCCGCGCGGGTAAACCTTGACCATGACGACGTCACAGCTCCTCGTCAGCACTGATCAGGCGGGTGCCGACCTCCCTGCGGACGCTCCCCGGTACTCCCTCCTCGTCGCCCACGCGAACGATGAAGTGGTCGCCGCGCAGAAGCTCCGTCACCGGGTTTTCGCCGAGGAGATGGGCGCGCGGCTGCACTCGCCGATCGCCGGTCTCGATGCCGATGAGTTCGACGAGTTCTGCGACCACCTCGTGGTCCGCGACGACAACACGGGCGAAATCGTCGGCACCTACCGCATGCTGCCGCCGGACCGCGCCGTACAGGCCGGGAAGCTCTACGCCGACAGCGAATTCGACCTCAGCGCGCTCGACGGGCTTCGGCCGTCCCTGGTCGAAACCGGCCGGTCGTGCGTGCACCCGGACCACCGCAGCGGCGCCGTCGTCAGCCTGGTCTGGGCCGGGATCGCCCGCTACATGCTGCTTTCCGGCCACCGCTACCTGGCCGGCTGCGCGTCGGTCCCGCTGGTGGACGGCGGCTCGTTCGCTGCCGGCGTCTGGGACGTCCTGCGCACCAAGCACTACTCGGACGAGGCCACGCGCGTCTCGCCGCTGATCCCGTGGGACGCGTCGGGAATCGAACGTCCCGCTCGCTCGATCCTGCCGCCGCTGATCAAGGGCTACGTCCGGCTCGGCGCCAAGGCCTACGGGCCGCCCGCGCTCGACGCCGACTTCGGCGTCGCGGACTTCTTCGTCGTGCTGGACCTGCACAACGTCGACGAGAGGTACCTGAAGTTCTTCCTCGGGGTCCAGGTATGAGCCACGCGTGGATGCCGGCCTCGCCGTGCGGCGACGGCTGCTTGACCGACGCCGACCCGGTCGTCGGCTTCCCGCGGCGCGTCTTGCGCGTCACCGCCGCGATCTTCGTCGTTTTTTCGGCGTTGCTGACGGCGCCCCTGCTGCTGGTGTCGTGGGGCCGCGAGCGCCGGGTCCGGCTGATCTTCGGCGGCATGCTGCGGGCGTTCGGCGTCCGGCTGGACATCCACGGCGGCGCCGACTTCCTGACCGCGCCCGCCGGCCGTGGTGCACTGGTGGTCAACAACCACATTTCGTGGCTGGACATCGTCGCGATCAACGCGCTGCGCCCGATGCGCGCGCTGGCCAAGAAGGAGATCGCGGGCTGGCCGGTGCTGGGCGGCCTGGTCCGCCGCGGCGGCAGCATCTTCCTCGACCGCGAGCGGCTGACGACGCTGCCGGCCACGATGGCGTCGCTGGCCGACGCGCTGCGGACGGGGTCGCTGGTGAGCGTGACCCCGGAGGGAACAACGTGGTGCGGCTTGGCATCGGGCCGCTTCACGACGGCGACGTTCCAGGCGGCCATCGACGGCGGCGTCCCGGTCCGCCCGATCGCGCTGAGGTACCGCCTCGCGGACGGCCGCGAGACGAGCCGGCCGGCGTTCATCGGCCCGGAGTCGCTGATCGCGTCCCTGCGGCGGGTCGCGGCGCTGCGCGGGCTGGTGCTCGAGATCCACATCTGCCCGGAGATCGCCCCGAGCCGGGCGGAGAACCGTCGTGAACTGGCGGCTCTCGCCGAGGCCGCGGTGCACTCGGCGCTGGGGACGGTGAAGATCCCGGCCCAGCAGCGGCGCCGGACCCGGCGTCCTCAGCCGGTCCCACTGGCTTCGCCTCCCGCGAAGTGATCCGGGCCCCGTCGCCGCGATCCGGCGACAGGCCCGGATTGGGAGGCGTTCGCGGTCTTGTCAGCGCGGGCCTGTCATCGTGACCCGATGACAGGCCCGTTCGCCGTTTGACGGACTGTGTTCGCGGTGTCCGGGCCCTGCTTTGCATGGACCCCGCTCGGCCCGCGGCACACTCGATCCCGCGCCGGACGCAGCCGGTTCGTCAGCTGACAGCGAGCGTGAGCTTCCCGCCGGGGTGGCCGTTCTCGCTCTCGATCTGCGCAGCGGAAGCTTCGGCGAGCGGGTAGCTCTTGCCCTGTGCGATGCGAACCCCGCGGTCGGTCACCCAGCCCGCGATCCCGGTCAGGACCTCACGCGACTGCTCGCCCCCGCTCGAGAACGGGATGTCGAGCTCGAAAGCGGCACCATCGGCGATGGTGATGACCCGGTCTTTCGTGCCCCGCAGTTCGACCGACCCCGGCAGCACCCCGTGTCCGGCGGCGTCGAACACGGCGTCCACCGGCCCGGACGCGGCCTCGCGGACCCGGTCCAGCCAGCCGTCGCCGTAGAGCACCGGCACGACGCCCAAAGACTGCAGGTCGTCGAGGTTCCGGCTGCCGGCGGTGCCGATGACGGTCAATCCCTGAGCGATGGCCACTTGCGCGGCAAACCGCCCGACCGTGCCGCTGGCGCCGTGGATCAGCAGCGTCTCGCCTTCGCGGACCTCCAACAGCCCGAGAATGCGCAGCGCCGTCTCGCCGGCGACCGGCAACGCCGCCGCGTCCGCCCACGAAATGCCGGCGGGCTTCGGCGCGAGCGTCTTCGCCAGCGCGTACTCGGCATACGCGCCGGTCTCGGACCAGCCGAACACCTCGTCACCGACGGCGAAGTCCGCGCCCTCGCCGACTGAGTCGACGACGCCGGCCACCTCGACGCCGGGGGTGTGCGGGAACGGAACCTGGAAATTCTGCTGCATGAAGCCGTTGCGGATCTTCCAGTCGATCGGGTTGATCCCGGCGGCCCGGACGGCCAGCCGCACCTGTCCCGGGCCGGGCTCCGGCACCGGGACCTCGGACAGCTGCAGGACGTCCGGCCCGCCGTAGGCGGAGAAGGTGATCGCTCGCATGGTGTCCTCTGCGCTCCTCGGGTTTGTGACTTCGAATGTCCTCTCCAAGGAGTCAACTCGCCCGGCTATTCCACCGAACCACTCGGACGAGCAGGTGGCCGGAGTCCGGGCGCACCTACCTAGGACGCATGGACGCTTCCTGGTCGGATCCGCGGCACGTGCTCGACGTCGTCGAGCGGCTGCTGTCGGCGCCGCGGTCCCACCTGCTGCTGCGGTTCTCCGCCGAGCTGGGGAAGCTGATCCCGCATCGCGCGGCGGCGATGCAGACCGGGGACTGTCCGCGCAGCCCGCTCAAAGTCGTCGGTGACCAGGTGATCGCCGATGCGGTGACGAGCGTCGAGCTGCAACGGCTGGTCGACCGCAGCGAGCCGGGCAAGGCCCTGGTGGTCGACGGCGTGCTGGGCGGCGTCGAACGCCGTCTTGTCCTTCTTTCGTCGATGCCGGTGGTCGGGAGGGGCGCCGTGCTCGCCGTCGTGCCGGAGGACACGGAGCTGCCGACAGCTGAGCTGGAGCTGGCCGCGCGGCTGTGGCACATCCTCAGTACTGACGCGGGCCAACGCGCGGCCGATCCGGGCCTGGACGTCCTGGCCGGCAACCTCGCGGCGGCCACCGCGCGGGCTCAGGCGATCACGGACCTCGGCCAGACCCACGCGGCGACCCCCTGACCACGCTCCTGGCGGTGCTGCGCTTGGTACGTCTCTCCGATGTGGTCGCCCGCTGCACGGCGGTCGACCTGGCCACCGACGCGCTGCTCGAGTTGAAGGGCGTCGTCGACCGCGACCAAGCCCTTTCCGAAGAACGGGCGGGTGCGGCCTTCGCCCTGCTCCGGACCCAGCTCGCCGACCTGGTCCGCCAGACCGAGGTCGACGTCGACCTGGTCGACCCCGGCCAGCGACGCATCGCTGCCTCAGGACATAGCCCACACGGCGCGGACGATGACCCGCGGGCTGGTGCTCGCCGCTTTGGACCGTCCGGCGACCACGCGCCTGCGGGCGTCGTGGCGGCTCGACGGCGCGGTTCTGCGGATCACGGTCCGCGACGACAGCCCCGAAGTCGCCGCCGTGATCCCGGCCCGCGGCCTGACCGAGCGGCTCACGGCCCTTGGCGGCCACTGGGAGGTCGACGCGGTGCCTGGCTGGGGCACCACGGTTACCGCCGTCCTCCCGGTCGGCATCGCCGAACCGCCGGAACTGCGTCCGCTCGACCGGCTCAACCCGCGCGAGGCCGAGGTCCTGACCGGGATCTCGCAGGGCCTGCGCAACCGGCAGATCGCCGGACAGCTGCAGCTCAGCGAGCACACGGTGAAGTTCCACGTCCGCAACATCCTCAACAAGCTGAACGTCAGCTCTCGCGGCGAGGCCGCCGCGCTGGCCCGCGACCTGCGTCTGGAGCCGGTGACGCACCGCACAGCCTGAATCGGGTTGACCTCCAGCGAGCTGGAGGTTGCACGCTGCTGATCATGGCCTCGACGCTCGACTCCGCGCCCCGTCGCCGCAGTGTGCTGTGGACCGCGGAACACCGCCTGACCACGATCGCGCTGCTGCTCGTGGTCACGTTGGTCGCGTTCGAGAACATGGGCGTCGCGACGGCGATGCCGACCCTGGTCGCGGACCTGCACGGGTTGTCGCTGTACTCGTGGCCGTTCACGATCTTCCTCATCTCGAGTGTGGTCGCAACGGTGCTGTCTGGCCGGATCGGCGATCGCCGCGGTCCGGCGCCGGCGCTGCTGGCGGGTCCGGCGTTGTTCGCGGTGGGCCTGGTCGTCGCGGGGACGGCGAGCGGGATGCCGATCTTTCTCCTCGGCCGCGCGCTACAGGGCTTCGGCTCGGGACTGCTGTTGGTTTCGGTCTCGCTCCTGATCGCGTTGACGTTCACTGACCAGGAACGCCCGGTGATCTACGCGGCGAACGCGGCCGCCTGGGTCCTGCCGGCGGTACTCGGGCCGTCCTTGGCCGGCGTGGTGACGGTCAGCATCGGTTGGCGCTGGGTCTTCCTCGGCTTGGTTCCGCTGGTGGTCATCGGCGTGGCGATGCTGGTTGTGGTCATCCGCCGCTTACCTGTGCACGTGCCGTCCGCCGACGGCCGCCGCGCGGGCGTGGTCCGGGCGATCATCGCGGCCCTCGGCGTCGCGGCGTTGACGTGGGCGGCTCAGCACCAATCGCTGCTCGCCCTCGCCTACGGCACGGCCGGGCTCGTCGCCCTCGGCTACGCCCTCCGGACGCTGCTCCCGACCGGAACGCTGTCATCTCGCCCCGGCCTCCCGACGGTCGTCGCGTCCCGCGCCCTGATCGCCGGCGCGTATGCCGGGATGGAGGCGTACCTGCCCCTGACGATGAGCGCGGTCCATGGCTACAGCCCCGCCCTTGCCGGCCTGCCGCTGACCATCACGGCGTTGGGCTGGTCAGCGGCCTCGGCGGCGCAAGGCCGGTTCCTCAACTGGTCCAGGGAGGCCTCGCTCCGCACCGGGTTCTGGCTGGTCGCGGCTGGTTTGGTCTGCTTCGGCCTCGTTTCCCAGCCCTGGTTCCCCGCCTGGACGGCGTTCGTGGCCTGCGCGGTCGGCGGCGCCGGCATGGGCATCGCGATGCCCGCGATCTCCGTCCTCCTGCTCCGCTATTCACCCGAGGGTGAGCGCGGCTTCAACACCTCGGCGATGCAGCTGGCCGACTGGGTGGGCTCCGCGCTGCTCATCGGCCTGGGTGGCGTCCTGCTCGGCGTGGTGGGCTCGGTCCTCGATCCGTCGCCGGCGATGGCCCTGCTCACGGTGGCCTTGGTGACCCTTGCGCTAGTGGGGGTCCGGCTGACCGGACGCTGGCCGTCGAAGGTGTGACAGCCCACTTCGAGGCCAGGGTGGACTTCGTCACGCGGTGGAGCGGACTACCCTGATGGAGCGATGACCTATCTCGACCACGCGGCGACCACTCCGATGTTGCCCGAAGCCGTAGCGGCGATGACCGAGGCGCTGTCCAACGTGGGCAACGCCTCCGCGTTGCACTCTTCGGGCCGCCGCGCCCGGCGGATGGTCGAGGAAGCTCGGGAAACCATCGCCGACGCCCTGGGCGCCCGCCCCTCCGAGGTGATCTTCACCGGCGGCGGCACCGAGAGTGACAACCTCGCGCTCAAGGGCATCTTCTGGGCCCGCCACGATGAGCAGGAGCAGCGTCGACGCATCCTGGTCGGAGCCGCGGAGCACCACGCCGTACTCGATACGGTCGAATGGCTCGAATCCCACTGCGGCGCCGAGATCACGTTGCTGGAAGTCGACAACCACGGCCGCGTCTTGCCCGACACCCTCCGTGCCGCCATCGCCGTGGATCCCGAGACCGTGGCGCTGGTGACCGTGATGTGGGCCAACAACGAGGTCGGCACGATCAACCCGATCGCCGAGCTCGCCGGGGTCTGCGCCGAGTTCAACGTTCCTCTCCACACCGACGCGGTGCAGGCAGTCGGCGCCGTCCCGGTCGACTTCGCGGCCAGCGGCGCCGCCGCGCTCACGTTGACCGGGCACAAGCTCGGTGGTCCCTTCGGCGTGGGCGCCCTTTTGCTCGGCCGCGACGTAACGTGCGTACCCCTTCTGCACGGCGGAGGACAGGAACGCAGCGTTCGCTCCGGCACCCTCGACGTCCCGGCAATCGTCGGTTTCGCGGCGGCGGTCCGAGCCAGCGTCTCGACCCGGGCCGATTACGCGAAGCGCGTCGAGGAGCTCCGCGACGGACTCATCGAAGTCATCCAGCGCGAGGTACCCGATGCCATCCTCAACGGCGAAGATGGTGAACGGCTGCCCAGCCATGCTCACTTCACATTCCCCGGTTGCGCCGGCGACAGCCTGCTGATGCTGCTCGACGCCAAGGGCATCGAATGCTCGACGGGGTCCGCGTGCACCGCGGGCGTCGCCCAGCCGAGCCATGTACTGCTCGCCATGGGCGCCGACCCAGCGGCGGCTCGGGGTTCTCTCCGTTTCTCCCTCGGTCACACATCCACTGCCGCGGACGTCGAGGCGGTCGCCGCCGAGATCGGCGGAGTCGTCACGCGCGCCCGGCAGGCAGGCCTGGCCGGAATGCGCAAGCAGAACCAGAAGCAAGAGGTGTAAGGCAATGCGGGTTTTGGCCGCGATGAGCGGAGGAGTGGATTCGGCGGTCGCCGCCGCGCGTGCCGTCGATGCCGGGCACGACGTCGTCGGCGTGCACCTGGCGCTGTCGGCCAAGCCCGGCACCCTGCGGACCGGATCACGCGGTTGTTGCACGATCGAAGACTCACACGATGCCCGGCGGGCCGCCGACATCCTCGGAATCCCCTTCTACATCTGGGATTTCGCTGAGCGCTTCACCGAAGAGGTCGTTGAGACCTTCGTAGGCGAATACGCCGCCGGACGCACGCCGAACCCGTGTGTCACCTGCAACGAGAAGATCAAGTTCGAAGCTCTCCTCGACAAGGCGATGGCGCTCGGCTTCGACGCGGTCGCGACGGGCCACTATGCGCGCCTCTCCGTGGTGGACGGCGTGCCCGAGCTGCGCCGCAGTGCCGACAGTGGCAAGGACCAGTCCTACGTGCTCGCCTCCCTCACCGCGGAGCAGCTCAGCCACGCCATGTTCCCTCTGGGTGACTCGTGGAAGACCGATGTGCGTGCCGAGGCGGAGCAGCGCGGTCTGTCTGTCGCCAACAAGCCGGACAGCCACGACATCTGTTTCATCCCGGACGGTGACACCAAGAAGTTCCTGGAGAACCGGCTGGGGCAGCGTCCCGGCGAGCTCGTGGACGCGGAGACCGGCGCAGTGCTCGGTCGGCACACCGGGGTGCACGGATTCACCGTCGGACAGCGCAAGGGGCTCGGGATCGAGGCTCCGGCGCCTGACGGCCGTCCTCGATATGTCCTTTCGCTCGAACCGGTTTCCGGCTCCGTCAAGGTCGGTTCCGTCGCAGGGCTCGGGATCGAGACGATCGAGGCCGACCGCGCGATCTGGCCCAGTGGTGAGCCGCTAGCCGAACCGACCGAATGCGTGGTGCAGGTCAGGGCCCACGGAGGCATCGTCGACGCGACCGCCGACGTGGACTCCGACACCATGACGGTGCATCTGCGCGAGCCGTTGCGCGGCGTGGCCCCTGGCCAGGTCGTCGTGCTCTACCGGCCGGATGCCGAGGGCGGGGACATCGTCCTGGGCAGCGCGAAGATCTCGGGCACGCGCTGATCGTCGGTCATTGCCGTGTCTTCTTGCGGCCTCGGGTCGCCCGTCTTCGGCCGGAGTGCATTGACGGCGGTGTCGTCGAGTGCATCCGGCCGGCTGGTGTTGCGACGTTCACCGTGCCATCGGACGTGACTTCGTAATCCCAACCAGGCTGGCTCTTCAGCCTGCGGTGCCGTGAGCAGTACGTGACCGGCTGGTCCGCGGCCCCTGCGGTCTCGCCCTGCGCCCGGGTCGCCTCGATGCCGCAGTTCTGCGCAGGACGTGTGCAGCCGGGCTGCCGGCACTCGCGGTCCCGGACTCGGATGAACTCGTCGTGCGTCGGGTCCAGCGGGTACCGCGTTGGCGACAGCTCGATCACCTGGCCGGTACGCGGATCGGTGAGGACTCTTCGGAGCGTTGTGTCGGAGCCGCTGATGATGCGACGGGCCACTGCCGCCGCGACGGGTCCGCGTCCGGCCAGGACTGCCGGGGAGTCGTTCACGCCGAGATAGGTCGCCAGGTCGACGTGCAGAAACACTTCGGTGCGCTCGCTCTGGCCGCCCATTCCGCTGAGCAGCAGATCCATGGCGATGTCCGCCCGGAGCTGGTCCAGTGTTCGAGCCTCGTCGGAGGTCTTCATCGCCCGAGCGGCCTGGTCGATACGCGCGTAAGCCGCAGTCGCCTTCTCGGTAGGTGCGTTGTTGATCGAAATGCTGGTCACGCCGGTGTCCTGGTGGTGCAGGGCCAACCGCCGTTCGACGAGGCTCCGTTCGGTGCGCTCCGCCGCGCCCTCCGGATCCGCTTTCGCAGCCGCATAGGCCGCGGCCCGGCGGACCTGAGTGGCATTGCGTCCCGGAACGCGGTCCACGAGCGTCGCGTCGACGAGGCGTACGTGGTCTCTGGACAGCCACGCCGTCGCATCCGTGACCTTCATGGCGCGATAGAGGTCGAGCCGGCCGTCGTCCATGAGGGTGAGCATGCGGGGAAGCCGGGCGATCAGCGCGTTCGCCGCCGAGACTATGGCGCCAGCCCGGTGTTCCGTGATGGACAGGGCCAACGCCACTTCGGAAGCCGTACCGGGCGCCCGTCTCCGGCGCACGCTGAGGTCTGCGATCGCCCGTAGCTGGATAGCCTGCAGCTTGGAGATCTCGGCCTCGGTGACGCGGATCAGGTCGACGAGCTGGTCGTCTTTCATGCGCTGCAACACATCCGGGTCAGCGCGGATCGTTCTCAGCACGAACGGGAGCTTGTCGTGGATGCTCGGGGAGCCGGCGGGAGGGACGAGTTTGCGGAGCGGTTGCGAAGGTGCCATGAGTCCGACGGTACGAGGCCTGGCGGGAAATGTCACCGAGATTCAGAAGAATGGGTGGTAAAAGGGAGCGAACGGTCCGTTCGCGCCCTTCGCGGCTTGACGTACGCGAATTGATTCGGAATGGTTCGCGTGCGCGGACGTGTGCGTCACCGATTCCGGGAGGGGGACTGATCGAGCTTATGTCCTATGTGGATGAAGGGAAAGTTGTTGGGCGTCAACGCTTCGAGCGCTCAGAGCTTGAGTTTGAACCCGGTGTGGCTCGGAACGAAACCGAGCCGCTCGTAGAACCGGTGTGCGTCGGTCCTCGAGACGTCCGACGTGAGCTGGACGAGTGCGCATCCGCGTCGTCGCGACTCGTCGATCGCCCAGCGCATGAGGTCGGCGCCGAGTCCGGAGCCGCGGTGGTCGGCGTGGATCCGGACCGCCTCGATCTGACCGCGGAGGGCGCCGCGCCGGGCGAGGCCGGGGATGACCGTCAGCTGCAAGGTCCCGACCGGTTCGTTGTCGAAGGTCACGACGACCAGAAGCTGGTTCGGATCTGCGTCGATTTGCTCGAAAGCGCCCAGGTAGGGCTCGAGGTCGCGGGGATCGTCACGGGCCGCACCGAGCTGGTCGTCCGCCAACATGCGGACGATCGCACCGATGTCTTCGCGCCGCGCCCTGCGGATGGTGTAGTCGCTCACGGCGCCAGTATCACAGGACTCGGGTGAACCCTTGATAGCTTTGCTCGAAGCCGAATCGCGCGTAGAAGTCTCGCAGGTCGGCGCGCGGCAGGCCGGAATCGAGGTGGAGACGGCCGCAGCCTCGTCGACGGGCTTCGTCGATGCCCCAGGTCAGAAGTGCGCTGGTCACGCCGCGCCGCGCGGCTCGGATGCCTTCGAGCAAGCCGCGGGTCGCGCCTTCCCACGCGAGCCCTCGCAGCACCGTCAGCTGTGCGGTACCGGCGACGCCGTTGTCGTCCTCGGCGACGACCAGTGTGACGTGCGGGGTGTTCATGAGTTCCCGGAGTGCGGCTGCCAGCGGCTCGCCCGGTGCCCCGAACAGGCGCACGAGCGCCTCGATGTCCGTCGCTCTGGCACGTCTGATGACATCCATTTCACCCAGTATGCAGGACACCGGCTGGCGTCGTAACTGCGACGACGTGGCTACCCGCGGTGCTGGTTGCGGTGCCGCTCAGGGTGTCGTGTAGTGGCGGACGCCGTCGACGATCTGGGTGGTCAGTTTGCCCTGGGACACCAGTAGATCGAGATGTGCCGCTGTCTCAAGGACTGCGAGCGTCTGGTTGAACGAGTCCATTTCGGACAGTTTGCGGTTGCGACGGGTCCAGCCGATCCGGTGCGCGGCCTCGAATGCGGTGCTCGCGCCGGCCGTGATCTGGGAGCCGATCGTCTCGAGGCGTTGCCGATGGTGTTCCAGCAGTTCGTCGACCCGCGTGTGCACGCTTTCGGACACCGGGCCGTGCGCGGGAAGCATGCGGCGGTCGGGCATCGCGCGCACTAGGCGCAGTGAGTCGATGAAGTCGTTGAGCGGCAACTCGGCCGGCACGGGCTGGAATCCGATCGAAGGCGTGATGTGCGGCAGGACGTGGTCGCCGGAGAACAGCAGATCGGCGGTGTCGTCGACGAACACGACATGGCCGGCCGTGTGACCGGGGGTGGCGACGACGTCGAACTCGCGGCCGGGCAGGATCGGACGTCGTCCTGGAGTCAGCCACTCGTCGGGAGCTTCCCAGAGGTCGGCCTCGGTGTGCCGCCGGTCCGTGCCGAAGTCGCGGCCCAGGGCTTCGACGACTTCGCGGGCGCCGGCCTGGAACAGCAGATCGATCTGAGCTTCCATCGGCAGCCGGTCAGGGTTGCCGGAAGCCTTCAGCGATGGCTCTTCGTCCTGGCCGAGGGCGATCTTCGAGCCGAATTCACGACGAAGGACGACAGCTTGCGAATAGTGGTCGCGGTGCACGTGGGTCACGAGGAACTCGCTGACATCGGCGAGCTCCGCGCCGATCCCGCCCAGCGCGTTCGCCAGCTGTTCCCGTGCCACATCCAACGCCCAGCCCGAGTCGACCAGGACCAGCTTCTCGCCATCGGTGACCGCGTAGACGTTGACCGCGCGCAGAGCGTCGTTGGGCAGGGGCAACGGGATCCGGTAGACGCCCGCCGAGACCTCGTAGATTCCGGGCTCGGTCCAGTTCCTGTCGCTGCTTTCCGGCAACGGTTCCACGGTGACCTCCGTCCCGGCGAGACTGCGGTGTCCCGGCCTCCATTCACCCTGAGCCGTGTCGGGCACGCTGTCCACCTGGAGAAGCTGAGACGCCGGTCACTCGCTTTAGTTGGTGTCCTGCTTCAGGGCGGTGTCGATCGTGAGGGCCGCGGCGACCACCATGCTGGCGAGCGGATCGGGCAGCGGGTGGGGGATCTCCACGACGTAGTTGTCGGCGGTGGTGAAGGCGGCCTTGAGGAACCCGCCCCACGTCTTGGTCACCCGGGCGACCTCGGTACCGGCGTGGTCGCGGATCGAGAAGTTCCAGGCACGCCAGTTCTCGGCGAAGATCCCGCCCACCGAGTGGCCGTCGACGACGAAGCCGAAGCGGATCTTCCCGAAGACGTTCTCCTGGACGATCTCGCCGATCGGGGTCTCGTCGGCTCTCGTGACGAGGAACCGTGACTTGAAGACCTTGGCGGGCCGGGTCACCTTGAGCACGGTGCTGTGGTTGGCGTCCCGGACCTCGAACTTGTGGGTGAGGAACTGGTCGTAGTTGGTCAGCAGACGGATCGCCTTCTTCAGCGCGCTCTGGCCGACCTGGACGACTCCGCCGAGCCGGTTGCCGTGCTGGTCGAAGACGCCGAATTCGTTGGCCATCTCGATCAGCTTCGCGCGCTGGTTGACCACCAGGACCGGCTCGGTGAACAGCGTCCCGCCACCGGTGCGCGCAGCGCCTCGCCCGCGTGTCGCGCGGTTGACCTGGTCTTGGACGCGTGCCGGGTCGTGGGCCCGCTCGATGTCCAGCTCGATCAGCTCGGAGTCGCTCGGTGGTGGTGCCTGCTGAGCCGGCCGGGTGTTGGCGGTCCAGGCCCGGCCGTCCCACCAACGGTGCAGACGGGGGTCCCGCGCGTCGGGGTACCAGCCCGGTTGCGGTGGCGAACTCGTCATGGCGGGTGAGCCTATCCGCGCGGACCCCGCCACGGTGCCGGTAACGGCAAATGCGGCGTATGTCTGTCTCCGGGCAGCTCGGTACGGCAGCCCGGTCGGCGTCGCCGGCGGGTGGTCGACCAGAATCGGTGGTCGTGAGTGAGCGAGTTTGGCCCAGCGGTGCCGCGACGGCGATCGGTTCGATGCCGGGCACGGACCCCGCGGAGGCGGCGGCGATCGTGTTCGGCGAGCTGCCGGACTTCCCGCACCTGCCGGAACTGCCGGCCCGCGGCGTCGGTGCCGACATGCTCGGCCGGACCGCCGCGCTGCTGGTCGACCTGGCCGTCGAGGTCGTGCCGAGCGGCTACCGCGTCGCGTCGCGGCCCGGGCACGAGCACCGCCGGGCCGTCGACTTGCTTCGCTGGGATCTCGACGCCCTGCAGGAGGCCCGGGAGAAGGCCGGAGCCAACCCGCCGGTCTTCAAGGTCCAGCTGGCCGGCCCGTGGACGCTCGGTGCCGGGATCGAGCTGTCCCGAGGTCATCGGGTGCTCACCGACCACGGCGCCTTGCGGGACTTCACGTCCTCTCTGTTGGACGGCCTCGCCGGGCACGTCGCGGAGGTCCAGGCCAGGACCGGTGCGCCCGTGGTCGTCCAGTTCGACGAGCCGTCGTTGCCCGTCGTACTGGCCGGTGGCCTGTCGACGCCGTCCGGCTACGGGAACGTCTCCGCGGTGGCGGAGCCGGAGGCCCGGGACCTGCTTGCAACGGTGATCGAAGGCGCGAAGGCGATCACCGGCCAGCCGGTGATCTTGCATTGCTGCGCCGCGAAGCCACCGCTCGGCCTGCTGCGCGAAGCCGGTGCCGACGCTCTGGCTTTCGACCTCGCCGTGCTCGACGGCGCATCCGCCGCGTTCCTCGACGAGATCGGCGAAATCTGGGACGGCGGGGCGACGCTGTTCCTGGGCGCGGTTCCGACAACGGCGCCCGCGTCCCCACTGACTTTGAAAGACGTCGGCGAGCCGGCGTTCCGGCTGTCCGACCGGCTCGGCTTCAACCGCAGCGTCCTCGCCGAACGCGCGGTGCCGACGCCCGCCTGCGGCCTCGCCGGCGCCACACCCGAATGGATGCGGCGCGCCCTCGCGCTGACGCGTGATCTCGGCAAGGCCTTCGTGGAGCCCCCGGAAGGCTGGTGACGGAATCCGGCAACTCGCCGACGTCCACCCCGCCCGGCCAGTAGCGTGGCGGAGTAGCCGACCGAACGAGGACCACCCGTAACCATGCGCCTGTTCCGCCGCAAGAGCACCGCCGCCGATCCGCCCGACCCGCGCACCGCGTGGCCCGAGCAACACGTGCCGGCGGACCCGGCGGCCGCCGCGGAGGCGTTCTGGCGAGGTTGGTACGACCTGCTCCCCATGGTCAGCGCGGCGCTCGGTGAGGGGGAGCCGCACCGGGTCGAGCATGAGCTCTGCCAGCTGGTCGAGGCGCTGCACCCGCGGCTGCACTTTTCGCTCGAACGTGGTCGTCAGGCGATCTACGCCCTGGTCGTGACCGGTCAGGAAGACCCGGAGGTCCGACCGTTCACCGACGCGTGGCGGGCCGCCGCGCCGCCGGACGACGCGATCTGGGAGTACCACGACTCGGTCCCGCCCGTGCCCGATCCGACGGAAGTCACCGTCAACCTCGGCGAGCACCGGATCGCGCTGGCCGACGTCCGGGTCGTCGCACAGGTCGACGAGGACGAGCACGTGGTCGACGTCGCCGTCTTCCACCCGGGCTTCGCCGACCTCGACGAAGCCGCCCGGCAGACCATGACGTTCCTGCCGCTCGATGCCACATTGGGTGAACGGCTCGCCGCCGAACGGCTACGGCGCGTGGAGACCGCGGCGGCCGAACCGGCCGGCGCGATCACCCTTCTGGAGTTCCGTGAACTGGTCCGCGCACTGGGCGGCGGACCGACCGGAAATGTCGGTACCTCCGACTAGGGTTACCACCCGTGAGCAGCACCGAACTTCCCCAGGACCAGGTTGCAGCGGTCGACTCCCCGGTGGCCGCCGAGGACGTCACCGACGTCCCGGCCGACGTCCGCGAGCGGCACGCCGCCCTCGCGGAGGACCTGCGCAACCACCAGTTCCGCTACTACGTCCTGGACTCGCCGATCGTCTCCGACGGGCAGTTCGACGAGCTGCTCGGTGAACTGCAGCAGATCGAGGACGCACATCCGGCGCTGGTGACGCCGGATTCGCCGACCCAGCGCGTCGGCGGCACGTTCTCGACCGAGTTCACCGCGTACGACCACCTCGAGCGCATGCTCAGCCTGGACAACGTGTTCGACCAGGACGAGTTCCAGGCCTGGGTGGAGCGCGTCGAGAAGGAGATCGGGCGCACCGAATTCCTCGCCGAGCTGAAGATCGACGGCCTGGCCATCAACCTCTTGTACGAAAACGGCCACCTCACCCGGGCGCTCACCCGGGGTGACGGCCGCACCGGCGAGGACGTCACGCTGAACGTCCGCACGCTCGACCAGGTGCCCGAGACGCTGACCGGCACCGACGAGTTCCCGGTACCCGCCCTGGTCGAGGTGCGCGGCGAGGTCTTCTTCCGGGTCGAGGACTTCCTCAAGCTGAACGCGATGATCGTCGAAGCGGGCAAGCCGCCGTTCGCGAACCCGCGCAACACCGCGGCCGGCTCGCTGCGGCAGAAGGATCCCAAGATCACCCGGGAGCGCAAGCTGCGGCTGATCTGCCACGGGCTCGGCAAGCGCGAAGGCTTCGAACCGGCGCGTCAGTCGGAGGCATACGACGCGCTGGCCGCGTGGGGCCTGCCGGTGTCGCCGCACAGCAAAGTCCTGACCACGGCCGAGGAGCTCACCGAGCACATCACCTACTGGGGTGAACACCGGCACGACGCCGAGCACGAGATCGACGGCGTCGTCATCAAGGTCGACCAGGTGTCGCTGCAGCGTCGGCTGGGCACGACATCGCGCGCGCCGCGGTGGGCGATCGCCTACAAGTACCCGCCGGAAGAGGCGATCACAACGCTCCTGGACATCCAGGTCAACGTCGGGCGGACGGGGCGCGTGACTCCGTTCGCGGTCACCGAGCCGGTCAAGGTCGCCGGGTCGACCGTCGCGCGGGCCACCCTCCACAACCAGGAGGAGGTCAAGCGGAAGGGCGTGCTCATCGGCGACCGGATCGTCATCCGCAAGGCCGGCGACGTCATTCCCGAGGTCCTCGGTCCGGTGGTGGACGCGCGCACCGGTGACGAACGCGAGTTCGTCATGCCCACCCACTGTCCGGCCTGCGGCACCGAGCTCGCCTACCAGAAGGAAGGCGACAAGGACATCCGCTGCCCGAACAGCCGCTTCTGCCCCGCGCAGCTGCGGGAGCGCCTGTTCAGCCTCGCCGGGCGCGGCGCCTTCGACATCGAGGTGCTCGGGTACGAGGCGGCGGCCGCGCTGCTCGACGCGCGGGTGATCGCCGACGAGGGTGACGTCTTCGACCTGAACGAGGACAGCCTCGCCGAGGTCGAGCTGTTCCGCACCAAGGCCGGCGAGTTGTCGGCGAACGCGCGGAAGCTGCTCGCCAACCTCGACGTGGCAAAGGACCGGCCGCTGTGGAAGGTGCTGGTCGCTTTGTCGATCCGGCACGTCGGGCCGACGGCGGCGCAGGCGCTGGCGCGCGAGTTCGGCTCGATCGAGGGCATCGAGCAGGCGACCGAGGAGGAGCTGGCGGACGTCGACGGCGTCGGCCCGACCATCGCGCACGCCACGCAGGAGTGGTTCGAGGTCGGCTGGCACCGCGAGATCGTCGAAAAGTGGCGACGCGCCGGCGTGCGGATGGAGGAGGAGCGCGACGAGTCCGTCCCGCGGAACCTCGAAGGCCTGTCGATCGTGGTGACGGGCTCGCTCGACGGCTTCTCCCGCGACGAGGCCAAGGAGGTCATCATGGCCCGCGGTGGCAAGGCCGCCGGGTCGGTCTCGAAGAAGACGTCCTTCGTCGTCGTCGGGGACTCGCCTGGTTCGAAATACGACAAGGCGGTGCAGCTCAAGGTGCCGGTGCTCGACGAGGCCGGTTTCCGCGTCCTGCTGGAGCAGGGGCCCGAGGCGGCGCAGGAGGTGGCGCTGCCGGCCGGCGACGAGACCGCCGAAAACGAGTCTGGGGAGACGGATGGGTGATGTAGAGATCCGGCCACCGCGGCCCGAGGAGTACGCCGCGGCGGGCGAGGTGACGGTTCAGGCCTACGACGTCGATGGTCACTTGGCCGACGACGTCGGTTATGACGCGAAGCTGCGTGACGTCGCGAGCCGGGCCGAGCTGGCCGAGGTGCTGGTCGCCGTCGACGCGGCGGGGGACGTGCTCGGCACCGTGACCGTCGTGCGGCCGGGTTCGCCGTACGCCGAGATTTCGCGTCCGGGGGAGCTGGAGTTCCGGATGCTGGCGGTGGCGCCGTCGGCGCGTGGTCGCGGTGTCGGCGAGGCGTTGACGCGGGCCGTGCTCGACCGTGCGCGGACGCTGGGCATCCCCAAGGTGGTGCTGAGCAGCCTCGATCGGATGCACGCCGCGCACCGGCTCTACGAGCGTCTCGGGTTCGCGCGCCTGGCCGAACGGGACTGGCGGCCGTTTCCGCACATCAGCCTGATCGCCTACCAGATCGACGTCTGACCTGGCGTTCGTCGAAAAGGGTACGAGACCACGCGGGTTCGTCCCCTTCTCGGCAACGTGCGGGGCTAGCCGTCGAGGACGACCGCGACGATCCCGGCGAGATGGGCGAGCCGGGCGACCTCGGCCGCGCGGAAGGCCGGCCCGCCGGGGCGGGCGACCAGCAGCGCCTTGCCTGGTTTGCCCAGCGGCGTCGCCGCGAGCTCGGTGCCCAGTTCCTTCCACGTCTCCGGGATCCAAGCTTCTTCGCCGTCGAGCACCGTCGCGCGCTCAAGCGGTAGCCAGGGCAGGTCCGTGATCGGGGTTTCCGGGGCGGCGCTCGACGACGCCAGCCGGAGAGCGCCGGTCTCGGCGTGCTGGACGATCATCGCCCAACCCGCGCGCACGATCCGGGGCACGCCCTCGGCCAGGATGTCGAGGCCGGACTTCGGCTGCGCGGCGATCTCTTCGACGAGTTCGAGTTCGCGGTGCGTGTCCAGCACGCCCGCGTATGGGCGGACCGCGTCCACTTCGACGCCTTCGACACTTTCCGCCGCCGTGATGAGCGCGTCGGGCAGCCGGCCGGACGGGAGCTCGACCACGAGGTCGTCCACCGCCACTCCGGTGCCGCGTTCGACGACGTCCACGCTGAGGATGTCGGCGCCCACCGTGCCGAGCGCCGTGGCGACCGCGCCGAGGGTCCCCGGGCTGTCCGGAAGGAGGACCCGGATCAGGAACGACACCACGCGCCCCTCTCACCTCTGGCGTCCCAGCCTTGCCGTGGGACGCTCGATGCCGGTCGCCGATTGTGACAGACCCACCCGGCCCGCGGGACCCACTGTCCGCCGGGCGGGACGTCGGTGTCGCCGGACGGCATCCGGCTTGCGCCGGGCGTAACCCAGTCGAGTCCGCCGACGCCGTCACCATAGACTTGCAGCTTCCGAGACAACCCGCACAGCACAACCCGGGAGTCACCCGCGTGCCCAACATTTCCCGAGACGAGGTCGCGCACCTCGCGAAGCTGGCCAGGCTGGCCGTGACCGACGACGAGATCGATGTCTTCGCCGGCCAGCTCGACCAGATCCTGGACTCGGTGGCCAAGGTGAGCGAGGTCGCCGCCGCCGATGTGCCGCCGACGTCGCACGCCGTGCCGCTGACGAACGTCTTCCGGGAGGACGTCGTCCGTCCCGGGCTCACGCAGCAGCAGGCGCTGGCCGGTGCGCCGGCCGCCGAGGACGGTCGCTTCCGGGTGCCGCGGATTCTGGGGGAAGAGCAGTGACCGAGCTCATCAAGCTGACCGCCGCGGAGTTGGCGGAGAAAATCCACGCGCGCGAGGTGTCCGCGGTCGAGGTCACGCAGGCCCACCTGGACCGAATCGGCGAGGTCGACGACCACATCCACGCGTTCCTGCACGTCGACACCGAGGGCGCGCTGGCCGCGGCCAAGGCGGTCGACGAGGGCATCGCCGGTGGCAACGCGCCCGCGTCGGCGCTGGCCGGCGTGCCGCTCGCGCTCAAGGACGTCCTCACGACCGAGGGCATCCCGACGACCTGTGGTTCGAAAACGCTCGAAGGCTGGATCCCGCCGTACGACGCGACCGTGACGCGCAAGCTGCGCGAGGCCGGTGTCGTGATTCTCGGCAAGACGAACATGGACGAGTTCGCCATGGGGTCGTCGACGGAGAACTCGGCGTACGGCCCGACCCACAACCCGTGGGACCACGCCCGCATCCCGGGCGGGTCGGGCGGCGGCTCGTCGGCGTCGATCGCGGCCTTCGAAGCCGCCATCGCCATCGGCACCGACACCGGTGGGTCGATCCGGCAGCCCGGGTCCGTCACCGGCACCGTCGGGGTCAAGCCGACCTACGGCGGGGTGTCGCGCTACGGCCTCGTCGCTTTTTCGTCGTCGCTCGACCAGGCCGGGCCCTGCGCGCGGACGGTGCTCGACGCCGCCCTGCTGCACGAGGTCATCGCCGGGCACGACCCGCTGGACTCGACCTCCATCGACGCGCCGGTGCCACCGGTGGTCGCCGCGGCCCGGCAGGGCATGACGGGTGACCTCAAGGGCGTCAAGGTCGGCGTCGTGAAGGAGTTCGGCGGCGACGGCTACCAGCCGGGCGTCGAGCGGTCGTTCCAGGCCGCGGTCGACCAGCTGCGGGCGCTCGGGGCCGCGGTCGTCGAGGTCTCTTGTCCGCATTTCGTCTACGCGCTGCCCGCGTACTACCTGATCGCGCCGAGCGAGTGCTCGTCGAACCTCGCGCGGTTCGACGCCATGCGCTACGGCCTTCGCGTCGCCGACGACGGCACGCACAGCGCCGAAGAGGTCATGTCGCTCACTCGCGAGAAGGGCTTCGGCGCCGAGGTCAAGCGGCGGATCATGCTGGGCACTTACGCGTTGTCGTCCGGCTACTACGACGCCTACTACGGCTCGGCGCAGAAGGTGCGCACGCTGATCACGCGTGACTTTGCAGCCGCGTTCGAAAAGGTCGACGTCCTCGTTTCGCCCACGACGCCGACCACGGCGTTCAAGATCGGCGAGCGCGTGGACGACCCGATGGCGATGTACCTCGCCGACCTGTGCACGATCCCGTCGAACCTGGCCGGCAACGCCGCGATGAGCGTGCCGAGCGGGCTGTCCGACGAGGACGGACTGCCCGTCGGGCTGCAGATCATGGCTCCGGCGCTCGCCGACGACCGGCTCTACCGGGTCGGCGCCGCCTACGAGGCCGCCCGCGACGCCGCCGCCGGTGGGTCGCTCGTCCACAAGGTCCCCGAGCTGGGAGGAACGAAGTGACTGCCGTGGCCGAGTTGATGGACTACGCCGACGTCATCGAGCGGTTCGACCCCGTGCTGGGGCTCGAGGTGCACGTGGAGCTGAACACCAAGACGAAGATGTTCTGCGGCTGCGAGAACGAGTTCGGCGGCGAGCCGAACACGAAGGTCTGCCCGACCTGCCTCGGTCTGCCCGGGGCGCTGCCGGCCCTCAACGGCAAGGCCGTCGAGGGTGCGATCCGGATCGGTCTCGCGCTGAACTGCGAGATCGCCGAGTGGTGCCGGTTCGCCCGGAAGAACTACTTCTACCCGGACATGCCGAAGAACTTCCAGACGTCGCAGTACGACGAGCCGATCGCCTTCAACGGCTACCTCGACGTCACGCTCGACGACGGCGAAGTCGTGCGCGTGGAGATCGAGCGCGCGCACATGGAGGAGGACACCGGCAAGTCGCTGCACGTCGGCGGCGCCACCGGCCGGATCCACGGTGCCGAGCACTCGCTGCTCGATTACAACCGGGCCGGCGTTCCGCTGATCGAAATCGTCACCAAGACGATCGAGGGCACCGGCGAGCGGGCCCCCGAGGTCGCGCGGGCGTACGTGAGCGCGCTGCGTGATCTGTTGCGCGCGCTCGATGTGTCCGACGTCCGCATGGACCAGGGCTCGCTGCGGTGCGACGCGAACATTTCGCTCATGGCGAAGGACGCGACCGAGTTCGGTACGCGCACCGAGACGAAGAACGTCAACTCGCTGCGCAGCGTCGAACGGGCCGTTCGCTACGAGATGACGCGGCAGGCGGCGATCCTCGCCGAAGGCGGTTCGATCAAGCAGGAGACGCGGCACTTCCAGGAGGCCGACGGCACCACGTCGTCCGGCCGGACGAAGGAGACCGCCGAGGACTACCGGTACTTCCCGGAGCCCGACCTGGTCCCGATCGCGCCGGCGCGCGAGTGGGTCGAGGAGCTGCGCGGCACGCTGCCGGAGATGCCGTCCGAGCGGCGGAAGCGGATCCAGACGGAGTGGTCGCTTTCCGACGAAGCCCTGCGTGACCTGTTGAACGTCGGTGCTGTCGACCTCGTCGCGGCCACGGTCGAGGCCGGCGCGTCGCCGGACGAGGCCCGCGGCTGGTGGGTCAACACCCTGGCGCAGGAGGCGAACACCCGCGAGGTCGAGCTGGCCGACCTGGCGATCACGCCGAAGCAGGTGGCCGAGGTCATCGGGCTGGTTTCGTCCGGCGAGCTGACGAACAAGCTGGCCAAGGAAGTCGTCCAGGGCGTGCTCGCCGGTGAGGGCGAGCCGCGCGAGGTCGTCGAGAAGCGTGGGCTGAAGGTCGTTTCGGACGACTCGGCGCTGCTCGCGGCGATCGACGAGGCCCTGGCGGGGCAGCCGGACGTCGCGGACAAGATCCGCGGCGGCAAGGTCGCCGCGGCGGGCGCGATCGTCGGTGCGGTCATGAAGGCGACCAAGGGGCAGGCCGACGCCAAGCGGGTCCGCGAGCTGATCATCGAGCGTGTCGGTTCCTGACCGTTTCATGACGCAGCCGTTTTCCGTCAAGAGCGTCACCTGGCGCGAGTGGCTCGGCTTGGCGGCCGGGCTGCTCGCGCTGGGCTCGATGTTCCTGCCGTGGACCACGCTGAGCACCAACAAACCGGACATCGAGATCGTCCTGTCGTCGTTGCCGCACGGTGACGTCGTCCGCGACGCGTGGCACTCGAGCTTCTTCGCCTGGTGTCCGCCGCTGCCGTTGCTGCTGGCCGGGCTGGTCGTGGTCGTCTTCGGACGAATCCGGAAGGCGCGGGTCAGCGGCTTGCCGCACCTGTGGCTCGCGGTCGCGGTGGCAGCGCTGCTGCTGATGGTGCTCGGCTGGTTCACGCTCGACTGGGAGTTCGACGCCGACCAGCGCGGCATCTTCGACGCTGCCGGCATCGCCATCGGCCCCGGCTCCGGCCGGTTCCTCGGGTTGCTGGCCGCGCTCGTGTCGGGCGTGGCCGCTTTCTCGGACATGCGAGCGGCGCGGGCCGAGAGCCGGCAGCCGCGGAAACGCGAGCCCCGAAGCAAGAGTCGCTGACCGGTTTCCGGCAACCTGCAGGGTGGCCGGCCGGGAGGACAAGCGCACCGACGCGGGTGACGTGCTGAGGGTCTCGAAGGTCTGGTCGAGGTAGCGGTGGCACACCGCTGGGAATGCCCGTTGCGCGAGCGTCGTGGTCGCTGGGGTGACTG
Organism: Amycolatopsis sp. NPDC051371; assembly: GCF_040682155.1. NCBI lineage: Bacteria > Bacillati > Actinomycetota > Actinomycetes > Pseudonocardiales > Pseudonocardiaceae > Amycolatopsis > Amycolatopsis sp. NPDC051371. Next base: position 77,319 of record NZ_JBFBAG010000009.1, on the reverse strand, counting down.
AGTCGTCCGTTCCGGTCGAGGGCTTGTGGTGACAACGTTGACATTCTTCTCGGCCGTTGCGTGAGAAAGCGCTTTCTGAGACGGTCGAGGTGCGAGCCGCAGGAGGCTGCGGACGGCCGGTGGGAGGCGCCGGCGACGTCGCTTGAGGGTCTGCGCGGCGGAAGGAATGCGTCGGCGAAGGAGCCGGGCCGGAGGAACTGTGGTGGGCGTCCGCCGAGACGTCGTCGAGGTGGTGAGGGAGGCCGGGTTGGCTCGGGGAAAGCGCTTGCGGGTCGCCGTCGTGGGGACTGGGGCCATCGCTGACAGCCATCGTGCTGCCTATCAAGCCCACCATGACGATGTCGATCTCGTCGCTGCCGCCGATGTCGACGAGGCTCGGGCCCTCGCCTTCTGTGCGACCACCGAGCACGCCAAGCCCTACCCGGACCTCGACTCTCTGCTCGACGAGCAGGAACCCGACCTCGTCTCGATCTGCACTCCGCCGGGTTTGCACGTCGAGCAGACCAAGAAGGTCCTAGAGCGCGGCGCTTGGGTCTGGTGCGAGAAGCCGCCTTGTCGTTCGCTCGCCGAGTACGACGAGATGACCTCCGCCGAACGTGAAGGGGGCCCGTATGTCTCCTTCGTTTACCAGCAGCGGTCCGGCTCCGCCGTCGGCCACTTCCGGCAACTGCTCGCGAAGGGGGAGCTCGGCCGTCCGCTTGTCGCGCATTGTCAGACCACCTGGTACCGGGATGCTGCCTACTACGCGGTCCCGTGGCGTGGGCGTTGGACGACCGAAGGCGGTGGGCCCGCCATGGGCCACGGCATTCACCAGATGGATCTGCTGCTCCACCTGCTCGCCGGCGCCGGCGCCGGCGATGGCGATGGGGACAGCGGGGCCGGCGGCGAGTGGACCGAAGTCCAGGCGATGACCGCGCGGCTCGTGCACGACGTCGAGACCGAGGACGTCTCCACCGCCCTCGTCCGGTTCGGGTCCGGGGCGCTGGCCACCGTCGTCAACAGTGTCCTTTCGCCCGACGAAGTGAGCCGGATCCGGATCGACTGCGAGCGCGCCACCGTCGAGCTCACGCACCTCTACGGCCACAGTGCCGAGAACTGGCGGTACACCCTCGCGCCGGACGTCGCCGAAATACCGACTGAACCGGCCGAAGACGTCCGCAGCTCGCACGCCGCCGCGTTGACGCCCGTCCTGGAGGCCTACCGGGCCGAAAAGCGAACACCGTGCAGTGGCGCGGACGGGCGACGGGTGCTGGAGTTCGTCGCCGCTCTCTACAAGGCCGCCTTCACCGGGCAGATCGTGCGCCGCGGGGAGATCGGGCCCGGCGATCCCTTCTACCGGGACATGGCCGGGGTGGCCGCGGGATGAGCGCGGCGATCACCGTCACCCACCGGCACGGCGACCGCGTGACCGTCGAGGCCGCCGGGGTCCCGCTCATGTCCTATGTGTACAAGCCCGACCCCGTCGCCTACGAGTCGCGCAAGCCCTACACCCACCCGCTGCGCACGCTGCGCGGCCGGCGCGTCAGCGGGTACCGGCCCGCCGACCACCGGTGGCACAAGGGCCTGCAGATGACGTCGAGCCACCTGTCCGGCCAGAACTTCTGGGGCGGCCACACCTACGTCCCCGGCCACTGGTACCAGGACCTGCCTGACCGCATCGGCTCGATGCGCCACGACGGGTTCGCCGGCTTCACCGTCGGCGGCGACCGGCTGACCTTCACCGAACGGCTCACCTGGGTCGCCCACCGCGGCGACGAATGGGCCCGCGAACGGCGTGACATCGTCGTCCACTCCGTCGAGCCCGGCGAGGGCGCTTGGGCGATCGACTGGGGCATCGAGCTGACCAACGTCCGCGACGCGCCGCTCGTGTTCGGCAGCCCGACCACCGCCGGTCGCGAGCAAGCCGGGTACACCGGCCTGCACTGGCGGGGCCCGCGGGACTTCAGCGGCGGCCGCGTCTTCGGGCCCGGTGGTCTCGGCGGCGACGACCTGATGGGCGCCCGGGCACCGTGGCTGGCCTTCGTCGGCGAGCACGACGACGTCGACGCGCACTCGACGCTCGTCTTCGCGCACGCGCCGGAAAACGACCACGCGATCCACGAGTCGCACTGGTTCGTCCGGAGCAAGGACACGCCCATGGTGGCCTTCTCGTGGGCGTTCTTCGAAGAATTCGTCCTCCCGCCGGGAGAGAGCTTCACGTACCGCTACCGGGTCGTCGTCGCGGACGGCGCGTGGGACCGCGATCAGGTGACCGGCTACCTCGACAGGCACGGATGGTCATGAACGAATTCCCGCTACCGGGTGGCATCGGCGTTTCACACCTGCGCGCCTACGACTGGGAAGCCGAGGACGGCGTCTGCGGCGGCAGCCCGCACCTGCACCTCGCGTGCACCGAGGCTTACGTCGTCACGGCCGGACGAGGCGCTGTCCAGACGCTGAGCACCGGCGGGTACGCCGAGACGCCGCTCGAACCCGGCGTGATCGCGTGGTTCGCGCCGGGGACCGTGCACCGGATGGTGCAGGGCGCGGGCCTGCGCGTCACCGTCCTCATGCAGAACAGCGGCCTGCCCGAGGCGGGCGACGCCGTGTTCACCTTCCCGCCCGACGTGCTCGCCGACCCCGCCGCCTATGCCCGGGCCGCCGCGTTGCCGAAGAACGACGACGCCGCCCGGCACCGTCGTGACCTGGCGATTCGCGGCTACCTGCCGCTGCGCGAAGCGCTGCTGGACGGCGATCCGGAGCCGCTGAAGACTTTCCACCGGGCGGCCGTCGCGCTGGTGTCGCCGAAAATCGGAGACTGGGTAGCGCGCTGGCAGGCCGGGGCCCTGAAGGCCGCCGAACTGACCGGCGCGCACCTCAAGGCCCTCGCCGACGGCGACGGGAGCCACCTCGACCAGTCGGGCGTCCGGGTCGCGACGCCGTCGAACCCCGACGGCTACGGCATGTGCGGGCGTCGCGCGGAATACGACATCCCGGGTGTCACCTCGCCGTACGACGGGGACGCCCTCGACCAGGAAGGCCGGCGATGAACCAGACCGCCATCGGAGTGCTGCTCAACGGGGTCACCGGCCGGATGGGCTACCGGCAGCACCTGCTCCGGTCGGTGCTGGCCATCCGCGAGCAGGGCGGGGTCGAGCTGCCCGACGGTACCCGCGTGCAGCTCGAACCGATCCTCGCCGGGCGCAACGCGGCGAAACTCAAGGAACTCGCCGACCGGCACGGCTTGACCGCGTGGACGACGGACGTCGATTCGGCGCTGGACGACGTGCGGATCTACTTCGACGCGCAGCTGACGTCGGCGCGCGAGCCGTCGGTGCGGGGGGCGATCGCCGCCGGCAAGCACGTCTACGCCGAGAAGCCCCTGGCCGACACCTTGCCGGCCGCGCTGGAGCTGGCCGGGCTCGCGCGGGACGCCGGGATCTGTCACGGCGTCGTCCACGACAAGCTGTTCCTGCCCGGGCTGCGGAAACTGCGGCGGCTGGTCGACGGCGGATTCTTCGGCCGGATCCTGTCGGTGCGCGGCGAATTCGGCTACTGGGTCTTCGAGGGTGACTGGCAGGAGGCGCAGCGGCCGAGCTGGAACTACCGCGCCGAAGACGGCGGCGGGATCGTGCTCGACATGTTCTGCCACTGGAACTACGTGCTGGAAAACCTCTTCGGCGCGGTCCGCGCGGTGACGGCGAAGGCGGTCACACACATCCCGCGCCGCTGGGACGAGCAGGGCGAGGCGTACGCGGCGACGGCCGACGACGCCGCGTACGGCATCTTCGAGCTCGAGTCGGGGGCGATCGCGCAGATCAACTCGTCGTGGTCCACGCGGGTATTCCGGGACGAGCTGGTCGAGTTCCAGGTCGACGGCACCGAGGGCAGCGCCGTCGCCGGCCTGCGGCGCTGCCGCGTCCAGCACCGCTCGGCGACGCCGAAGCCCGTCTGGAACCCGGACCTTCCGGCCACCGAGCCCTTCCGCGACCAGTGGCAGGAGGTGCCGGACAACACCGGGTTCGACAACGGCTTCAAGGCGCAGTGGGAGGAGTTCGTCCGGGACGTCGTCGCCGGGCGGCCGCACCGCTACGACTTCTTCTCGGCCGCACGCGGGTTGCAGCTCGCGGAGGCCGGGTTGACGTCGTCGGCGGAGGGACGGCGCGTGGAGCTGAAGCCGCTGGCTTAGGTCAGTCCCGGGAGAAGCGGGGTGCCTCGAGGACGCGGTAGTGGTAGGTGTTCCCGCCGGCGTGGTCGATCAGGACCCGGAACCCCGCCTCGTGGAGGACGCTGCTCAACGTCCTGATGATGATCTCGCTCGCGTTCACCACGTAGCCGAACAGCCCACTCGTGTCCTGGTTGAGGACCTTCTCCGTGTACTCGGGCGAGTCGGTGACCGGCGGGACCCAGTCGAGCGTGACGCCGAACGGCTCGATCTTGTTCACCCAGATGTGCGCGCCGAACGGGAGGCCGAACGGGTCGCCGTCCGGAACGACGGACGCCGTGAAGCCCATCCTGGTGAGCTCTTCCCGGACCTGCTCGGCGAGTTCGCGCCAGCTCGCCGCCGCCTCTTCGGGAGCGTGGTAGACCGGGCCGTCGTGCAGGTGCTGTTCTTTGTAGAAACGAAAAGGATCGGTCACCGGTGAGAACCTTCTTTTCAGGATCAGTCGCGATTTCGCCGAAAGGATAGCACGAGGTGGCGGCGAACCGGGTCGCCGCCACCTCGCATTCATTCCGTTGTCACTGCAGGAAACCGGTCGCGCGCAGCTTGAACAATTGCGCGAGCATCTTGGCTTCCTGTTTCCCGTCGTCGCCGAGGTACTGGACCGCGTACTTGACCGTGACCAGGTCGGGGTCGAGCCTGGTCAGCATCTGCGACGTACACGCGTTGCAGGGTCCGCGTTCCGTGAAGAACTCGGTGATCTTGGTGAGGCTCAGCCCCTGGATCGCCGGGTCGTTCGGGTGCGCCGCCTTCAACTTGGCGATCTGCTCGTCCATGCTGTCGAGAATGCGGACCTCGGAATGCAGCCCGTCCCCGCTGAACGCGCGGATGAAATCGTCCCCGAACTTCGGGTCCACCCAGCCGGGCAGCTTGGCGACCGCGACGTTGACCGTGGATCGCAGGCTGCCGACGATGTCGCGGCGGTACACGTACGCGATGTCGCCGAGTTCGTCACCCCAGCGGCCGTACTGGATGGCCTTGAGGCAGAGGCCCGGCCCCGCCGCCGCGTGCGCGGCAAAGCCGTGGGTGCAGAACCCCGACAGCTGACCGGCGAGGTTCCGCGCGATTTCCGACAGGCTGTTGCGCACCGCGATGCCGGAGAGGAACTCTTCCGAGCTCAGTGCCGCCAGCCGGGACGCCAGGAACGAGTCGCTGGCGATGCCGGTGACGAACTCCGCCCCGATCGTCAGCTCGATGCCCGCGCCGGCCGCCTCCGCGAGGAAGCCCGCTTCGGCTCCGACCAGCGCGCCCACCAGCGGGGCCGTGCAGATCTCCGCACAGAAGATGCCCGCGCCGACGATCACCGCACCCGCGACGATCGTGCCGCCGATGGTCCACCAGCGCTCCGCGTCGGCCTCGTCCTCCGCCTTTTGCTTGGCGTCGGCGATCGCCTTGTTGATGAGGTACGTCAGCGCCGGGTTGTACGAGCCCTTGAGGCAGTCGTTGAAGACGTCCTCGCTGTACTGCTTGAGCTGGTTGCAGACCGCGACGTTGCGTTCGGACTCGCCCTTCGGGTCGTTGATCAGCCGGGTCGCGCGGGCGACGCAGTCGTCGTGCTCCGGACCCGCCGGGACCGCGTTGCAGGCGCCGTTGACGTCGTCGGCGAACTTCTTCTTGGCCGCGTCGATCTCGGCGTTCGCCTTGGCGATCGCCTTGTCCCGGGCGGTGTTCGCGGCCGTGACGGCGGCTTCGGCGTCCTTGCCGGCGTCGATCGCGTCCTGGTAGGCCTGGTGAGCGGCGTCGATGGCGCTCTGCGCGTACTGGGTCGCCACGTTGGCCGAGTGCCGCGCCGCCATCGCCGACTGCGAAGCCCGGACCGCGGCCTGCGAGGCGCGCGTCGCGGCTTCCTGCGCCGTGACGGCCGACTGGTACGCCTTTTCCGCCGATTCCCGGGCGTCCTGGGCCGATTTCGCCGCGTCCTTCGCGGAGTTGATGGCGTCGGTGGCGTGGGCTTCGGCCTCGTCCGCGTACTGGTGCGCCTTCGCCGCGTCGTGCCGGGCGCCAGCCGCGACGGACTGGGCCAGCGCGGCGTTCTGGGACGCCGTCGCCGCGACGGACGTCGCTTGCGCGACCAGGCCGGCGACGACCGCGTTGTGCGCGGCCGACTCCCGGTCGTGCCGGGCCGCGACGTACTGGCCGTTGAGCCGGTAGAGGCGGACCATGTCGGGCGGACCGGCCAGCGCCGCCTGGGCCAGCATCCGGGCTTCGGGCCCGGTCGCGGCGTTCGCGATCAGCTGGTTCAGCGCGAGCCGGTCGTCCTTCTCCCGGGCGACGTTCTGCCCGGTGTCGAGGAACTGCCGGTACGCCGCCACGGTGCCGGCGTCGAGCGCTTTCTGCGCCTCGGCGACGACGACGGCGTTGCTCTCGGCACGCGCGGTGGCCTGGACCTGGTTGACCTGCAGCCGCAGGACGCTGCCCTCGGTCGGGTAGTCCGGCGAGGCGAGGAACCGCTTGACGTCGGCGTCGCTGCCCGCGAGCGCCTGCTGCCCGGCGGCCTTCTTGGCCGGGTTCGCGTCGTCGACGATCTCCTGCAGGGTCTCCCGGTCGTCCTGCGCGGCGGCGCGGGCGACGCCGGAGTGGACGAACTCCTGGACCTCGCGGTCGGCTCCGGACAGCGCGCCTTCGGCGGCCGTTTTCGTCCACGGGCCGCCGGTGGTCAGCAGCCGCAGGGCGACCTTCCTGCCGTCGAGGGCGACCAGCGCCGGGTCGGTGCCCGGCGCGTTCGCCTCCGCCAGCAGCCGGCTGGTTTCGGCGTCGCGCTGCACCTCCTGCGCCGCGCTCCACTTGCGGGTCAGGCCGAGCTGGTCCTGGACGGTGAGGGCCTGCTGGGCGGCTTCGGTGGCCTGGCCGGCCTGCAGGGCGATCCGGTCTTCGTCCACCTTGCGGGCGGCGGTGTAGATCCGGCTCGCCTGGTTCGCCGAGTCGACCGCGATCTGCGCGGCGGTGCTCGCCTTGTTCGCGTGCTCGGTGGCGAGCTGGGCCGCCTGGTCCGCGTTGACCGCGTGGTCCGCCGCGTCCTGGGCCGCGGCGGCGGCGATGGCGGCGTCCAGTGCGGCCTTCGAAGCCAGCTCACGTGCCTGGGTCGCCGCATCGGCCGCTTCGACCGCGTACGCGCGGGCCGAGGCCGCCGCCTGGTTGGCGCGGTCGGCCTGCCGCTGTGCGGTCGCTGCCGCGGCTTCGGCCTCCCGGGCGTCGGCGCCGGCGTTCTTCGCCCACTGGACGGCTTCCCGCGCCGCCGCGGCCGAGTTCGACGCGTTCGTGCCGGCCGAGTTCGCCGCGTCGATCGCTTCGCGGGCCTTGCCCAGCGCGACCTTCGCCTGGTCGATCGCGTCGACCGCCTGTTGCGCGCTGGTCGACGCGGCGGCCGCGTCGATGGCCGCCTTCGAGGCGGCACCGGCCTTTCCGCGGTCGACCCGGGCGGCGGCCGCCGCGCTCCACGCGGCGCTCGACGCTTGTCCGGCCTTCGAAGCCGCGGCCGCTGCCCGTGCCGCGGCGTTGGCGGCGACCCGTGCCGCCGACGTCGCCGCGTTGGCCGCGCCGATCGCCGTGACCGCGGCGCTCGCCGCGCGGTTGGCCGCGGTCGCGGCCCGGGAGGCCGCGTCGGCCGCCCCCGCCGCGTTGTCCTTCGCCGCCTCCGCGGCTTCGGCGGCGAGTTCGCTCGCCTGCCGCGCCAGGTCGGCTTCCTTCTTCGCGCGGTCGGCGGCGTCCTTCGCCTCCTGCGTCTCCTGCGCGGCCTGGGCGCCGGCGATCTTCGCCGCGTCGACCAGCTGCTGGATGGTCGACGTCTCCTGGTCGCGTGCGGCCGCGACCTCCCAGTCGCGGTCGATGAACAGCCGCAGCCGGTTCGGGGTGCCGTCGTCCAGCGCGGCCTGCGCCGCGGCCTTCGCCTCGGGGCCGCTGATGGCGAGGATCTGGTTGACGCGCAGGCGCAGGTCGACCGCCTCGGCGCGCGCCGAGGTCGTGTCGAGGAACTGGTGCAGTGCGTCCGAAGTCCCGTTGTCGAGCGCGACTTGGCCGGCCTTCTTCACCTCCGCGCCGCCGGCGGCCATGATCTGGTTGACGCGGACCCGCAGGTCGGTGTCCGACGCGGACGTCCAGCCGCCGTTGAGGAAGGCGCGTAGCGCGGCCGGGTCGGTGTCCGCGGCGTCGAGGGCCTGCTGCGCCGCGGATTTCACGGTGGTGCCGCCGGCGTTGAGGATCTGGTTCACCGCGAGGCGGTCGTCCAGCGCGGCGAGGCGGCCCAGCTTGTCGTTCAAGAACGCCGCGACGTCGGCGTCGGAACCGGTCAGCGCTTTTTCGGCTTCGGCCTTGACCTGCGAGCCCGCGCTGCGCCAGATGGTGAGCACCTTGGCGCGCGCCGAAAGCTCGGTGGCCGCCGAGGTGGCGGTGGCGCGGGGGACCGCGGCCGGGGCCGCGGCCGCCTGCTGCACGGACTGTGCGGTCAGTGCGGCGACCAGCGCGACGATCAGGCCGCCGCGCCGAAGCCGCTGGAGTCTTTTCACCGGTCTCATAGCTCTCTTTTCGCGAACGCGCACCGGCGCCACACCGGCCGGTGCTCGGGGTGAAGGGAAAAGACCGGAAAAGGGTCAGTCCGCCGGCGAAGAATCGCGCGACGTCGTCCGGGCAGCACAAAGCCGGGAAAAGAGCACGAACATCCGGAAATCCCCCTCAGCGGAACATGGTGAGTTTCCGCCCGACAGGGACTTTAACAGCGCGAAGATCGTCCAACCATGAGGCAAAAGGGGGTGATCGGCGTCACATATGGGCATGAGAAAGCGCTGCCGGACCAACGGTGTGGTCCGGCCGGGTCAATCCTTGCTGTTGCCGCCGCCGGAGGTCACCGGGGTGATCAGCACGACGCGGTCGTCGCTCGAGACCGGGACGCCGCCGTCCTTGTTGACCGTGCCCGCCACCGCGAGCTGCGGGTTGATCATGCTCATCCCGGCGAGCCGCCCGAACGTCTCCGGCGGCTTGCCGGTCTTGCCGTCCAGGACGACCAGCGGCTTCCCGGTGACCGCGCCCTCCTTCGACACCGGAACGTCCTGCAGGTTGCCCGCCAGCGACGTGCCGACCGCGACGTAACCGCTCGCGTCGACGAAGTCGCCGCAGCCCGCGACGCCCGGCTTGTCCGGCCACGTCCATGCCGGCGTCGTCAGCGGCTGCCCGGCCTGCAGCCGGTAGAGGACGTCCTTGTCGGCGAGCCGGTCGGTGACCCAGACGCGGCCGCCGTCGGCGGACGCGCACAGCCCGCCCGGCGCGTGCAGCCCGGCCGCCACGGTCAGCGCGCCGTTCGGGTTGCCCGCCGCGGCCTTGCCGGACGTGTCGATCCGCAGCACCTTCCCGGCGAGGGAGTTCGGGTCGGCGGCGGCGTTCGGGTTGCCGGCGTCGCCGGTGGCGACGAGCAGCGCGCCGCGGTTGTCGGCGCTGATCGTGCCGCGGTTGCCGGTCGCGCCCTTCGGGATCCCGGTGAGCACCGGCTTGGCGGCCTGCCCCTTGGCGAAGCGCACGACGCGGTTGTCCGTCGCGGTCGTCACGTAGGCGAACACCAGCTGGTCCTCGACGTACGACGGCGAAAGCGCGAGGCCCGTCAGGCCGCCGTCGCCGGCCGCCTGGACGTCGAGCTTCGCGAAGTCCGTGGCGTCCTTGCCCGCCGTCGCCAGCATCACGCGGCCGCTCTTGCGCTCGCCGGCCAGCGCGCTCGGCGTCGAGCCGTCACCCGGCAGGCCGGCCACCGCGGCGACGGTGTCCAGGCAGGTCGCGATCACCGCCGGGTCGAAGTCCTTGCAGCCCTGCGGCGGCGGGACGGGCGTGGGCGACTGGCCGGGCCGCGCCTGCTTGCCGTCGCCCCCGGAGTCCGCGCCGGGGCCCTGGACCTCGGGCGGCGACTCGGGGCTGGGCACGGGCGCGGGGCTGAAGGTCTGGCCCGCCGCGGTGTCGTCGAATCGCGCGCACCCGGCGGGCAGCAGGACGCCGCAGGCCAGGATCGCCAACAGGGTCGAGCGGTACCGGGTGCGCATGATCGCCCAGCCTAAGGGCCGGTGCGTGAACCATGGGTGAGTACTCCTCGATTACGTTGGGGATCATGACGCTGACCGTCCTGGTGCCCGACGACGAGGGCCTGACCGTGCTCGCCGAGGTGCCGCGGGTCCTGCCCGTGCGCCACCAGTGGGGCGAGCCGGTGCCGCCCGAGGCCGCGAAGGCCGAGGTGCTCATCCCCGGCAAGCACCCGCCGGGCGAGGAGCTGTGGCGCACGCTGCCGAACCTGAAGCTGATCCAGCTGCTCTCCGCCGGCGCCGAGGACTGGGTCGGCAAGGTGCCCGACGGCGTCCTGCTTTCGACATGCCGGGGCGCGCACGGCGGGAGCACCGCCGAGTGGGTCGTCGCGGCGCTGCTGTCGATGTACCGGAAGCTGGACGTCTTCGGCGCGGCGCAGCGCGAAGGCCGGTGGGAGCGCCAGAGCACCGACACGCTGCAGGGCAAGCGCGTGCTCATCATCGGCGCCGGTGACCTGGGGCAGCATCTGCGGCGGCGGCTCGAACCGTTCGATGCGCGCTGCACGATGGTCGGGATGACCGCGCGCGACGGCGTGCACGGCGTGCGGGAGCTGCCGGCGCTGCTCGGCCTGCACGACGTCGTCGTGCTGATGGTGCCGCTGACCTCGCGTACGCGCGGGATGGTCGACGCGGAGTTCCTCGCCGAGATGCGGGACGGCGCGGTGCTGGTCAACGTCGCCCGCGGCGCCGTCGTGGCCACCGACGCCCTGGTCGCCGAACTGACCACGGGCCGGTTGCGCGCCGCGCTCGACGTCACCGATCCCGAGCCGCCGCCGCCCGGGCACCCGCTGTGGACGGCGCCGGGGCTGCTGCTGACCCCGCACGTCGGTGGGGCCGTACGCGGGGTGCGGGGCCGGTCGTACGCCGTCGCCGCGGCCGAGATCGCGCGGTACTCGGGCGGGGAGCTGCCGGACAACCTCGTGCACGGGGAGTACTGAGCTCGCCAGGCCCGCGCCGATCCCCTAGCCTTCGCGCGTGAGCAGTGGAGACGACTTTTCGCAGCAGCCCACCAGCCTCCTGTCCGACGTCGAGGACGACGGACCCGACGACACCCCCCGCCAGGGCGGGCTCGGGCTCGGCCTGCTGATCCTGCGGGTGGCGCTCGGCGCGACCATGGGCGCGCACGGCCTGCAGCACCTGTTCGGGCTGTTCGGCGGGCCGGGCATCGGCGGGTTCGCGCGGATGCTGGAGACGTTCGGCTACCACAAGCAGACGACGCTGCTGTCGTGGATCACGGGCATCGCCGAGGTCGGCGGCGGAGTGCTGGTGATCGTCGGGCTGTTCACGCCGCTCGCGGCGGCGGCCCTGCTCGGGGTGGCGGCGAACGCCGTGTACGCGAAGTTCCACGGCGGGTTCTTCGAGGGGCAGGGGCAGGGCTTCGAGTTCGAGCTGCTGCTGGGGGCTTCGGCGTTGAGCCTGCTGTTCACCGGGTCCGGGCCGATTTCGCTGGAGCGGAACACTCCGTGGCGGAAGCGGCCGTTGCCGCTGGGGCTGGTCTCGCTGTTGCTGGCCGCGGCGGCCGCCGTCGTGGTCATCGTCTTGACGCGGTGAGGCTGGGCCGGTGACTCCGGCCTGAGCCTGGGGACAACTCGGGGTCGCGCGGCGAACCTGTGGACAACTCCCGCGCGAGGCCCGGAAGTGTCGGGGGCCTTCGGTAACGTCGAAACCGGGGGTCCCCCTCGCGGGCGGCGGTCTGCGCTGCCCCAAAAAAACCGGAAGGCCGCCCCGGGAACGGGACGGCCTTCGCGGGTCGAGCCAGGCTTACTTGTTCACGTCGCGGACCGCGCCGGTGTCCGCCGACGTCGCCATCCGGGCGTACGCGCGCAGCGCGGCCGTCACCGGGCGCTGGCGGTCCTTCGGCTGCCACGGCCGCTCCGACGCCTCCATCTTCGAGCGCCGCTCGGCCAGCACCTCCGGGTCCACCAGCAGCTCCAGCCGGCGCTCGTGGATGTCCAGGAGAATGCGGTCGCCGTTCTCCACCAGGGCGATCAGGCCGCCCGCCGCCGCCTCCGGCGAGATGTGGCCCACCGAAATCCCCGACGAACCGCCCGAGAAGCGGCCGTCCGTGATCAACGCGCACTTCTTGCCCAGACCCGACCCCTTGAGGAACGCCGTCGGGTGCAGCATTTCCTGCATGCCGGGCCCGCCCGCCGGGCCCTCGTAGCGGATCACCAGCACCTCGCCCGGCTGGATCTCCTTCTTGAGGATCGCCGACACGGCCTCCTCCTGGCTCTCCAGCACCCGCGCCGGGCCCTCGAAGTGCCACAGGTCCTCGTCGATGCCCGCGGCCTTGATCACCGCGCCGTTCTCGGCGAGGTTGCCGCGCAGGATCGCCAGGCCGCCGTCCTTCGTGTACGCGTGCTCGACGTCGCGGATGCAGCCGCCCGCCGCGTCGGTGTCGAGCGACGACCAGCGGTTCTCCGTCGAGAACGCCTGCGTCGTGCGGACTCCGCCCGGCGCCGCGTGGAACAGCTCGACAGCCACCGGAGAAGGCGAAGCCGCGCGGATGTCCCACGCGCCCAGCCACGACTCGATGTCGGGGGAGTGCACCGACCGGACGTCGGTGTTCAGCAGCCCGCCGCGGTACAGCTCGCCGAGGATCGCCGGGATTCCGCCGGCGCGGTGGACGTCCTCCATGTGGTAGTCCGAGTTCGGCGCCACCTTCGACAGGCACGGCACGCGGCGGCCGATCGCGTCGATGTCGGCGATCGTGAAGTCGACCTCGCCCTCCTGGGCGGCGGCGAGGATGTGCAGCACGGTGTTCGTCGAGCCGCCCATCGCCATGTCGAGGGCCATCGCGTTCTCGAACGCCGCCTTCGACGCGATCGAGCGCGGCAGCGCCGAGTCGTCGTCGTTTTCGTACCAGCGCTTGCACAGCTCGACGACCGTGCGCCCGGCCTCCTCGAACAGCGCTCGGCGCGCGGCGTGCGTCGCCAGCGTGGAACCGTTGCCCGGCAGGGAGAGACCCAGCGCCTCGGTGAGGCAGTTCATCGAGTTCGCGGTGAACATGCCGGAGCACGAGCCGCAGGTCGGGCAGGCCGAGCGCTCGACGATGTCCAGCCCGTCCTCGTCGACGTCGGGGCTGGCCGACGCGGCGATCGCGGTGATCAGGTCGGTCGGCGCCTGCGCGACGCCGCCCACGACGACGGCCTTGCCGGCCTCCATCGGCCCGCCGGAGACGAACACGACCGGGATGTTGAGCCGCATGGCGGCGTTGAGCATGCCCGGGGTGATCTTGTCGCAGTTGGAGATGCACACGAGCGCGTCGGCCTGGTGCGCGTTGACCATGTACTCGACGGAGTCGGCGATGATCTCGCGCGAGGGCAGCGAGTAGAGCATGCCCGAGTGGCCCATGGCGATGCCGTCGTCGACGGCGATCGTGTGGAACTCGCGTGCGACGCCGCCGGCTTCCTTGATCGCGCCGGCGACGATCTCGCCGAGGTCCTTGAGGTGCACGTGGCCGGGCACGAACTGGGTGTAGGAGTTGGCGATCGCCACGATCGGCTTGCCGAAGTCGCTGTCGGTCATGCCGGTGGCGCGCCAGAGCGAGCGCGCGCCCGCCGCGTTGCGGCCGTGGGTGGTGGTCCGGGAACGGAGAGGCGGCACGGGAACTCCCAGGTCAAAGTCTGGCCGGCGAAACTGGTAGAACCAATTTACTCGCTCGCGGGAGCACCGGGCTTGCCGGGCTTGATGTCCTCGGCGGCCAGCTGCCCGCTCGGATCGGCGACGAGACCCTCGCTGACCAGCGACAGCACCGGCAAGTGCCGGGTGCGGACGGTCGGCAGCGGCAGCTTCGTGTCGTCCTTGAGGACCGCCTGCACGCGCGACTTCTTGGTGATCGCCAGTCCCTTGAGCGCCGACCACGGCACGTCGCGGTGGCCGAACATCGTGCGCGTCGCCAGCCCTTCGCGCGTCGCGATCGTGCGGGTCCGGATCACGAACACCGCGAGCGCGATCGGGAAGATGTAGAGCCACTGCAGGTACGGGATCTCCCCGAGCGCGATCGGCGTCACGCAGATCGTCAGGAGGGCGATCGCCATGAACGACGTGCGGGGGATCCGGAAGATGGCCTTCCGGCCTTCGTCCTGCTCTTTATCGGCCACCCCGAAATGGTGCACCGCCCCGCGGACCGGCCCGGACCCGGGTCGGACGCGGGTGACATGCACCTCGCGGGTGTCCACGATGCGGACACGTCATCCCGCAGAGTTGACACTCGAGAGACCTTCGGACTAGCGTCAGCGTCGTGACACCGCTGACCGGCCTCGTACTTCCCAAGCGCGTCGACGCTTAGGGAAGTCTTTCCGCTGCGTCGACGCGCGAACCCTCGTGCGACCTTACGGTCGGCGAGGGTTTTTTGTTGCCCACGGGAAGAGATTCCCCGCCCCACCGCACAAAACCGACCCGAACGAGTGACACCGAGACCCACGAGGCAGAACCGATGACCAGTGCCACGTCGCGCAGCGACGCGAAACCCGGGCCGACGCCCGGAACGCCCGGAGCACGTCCGAAGCCGGCGCCACCGGCGGGAACCCCGGTGCGCGTCACCGGCGCGCAGTCCCTCGTGCGCTCGCTCGAGGCGGTCGGCGCCGAGGTGGTCTTCGGCATTCCGGGCGGCACCATCCTGCCCGCCTACGACCCGCTGCTGGACTCGACGAAGGTCCGCCACATCCTGGTCCGCCACGAGCAGGGCGCGGGCCACGCCGCCACCGGCTACGCGCAGGCCACCGGCAAGGTCGGTGTCTGCATGGCGACCTCGGGCCCGGGCGCGACCAACCTGGTCACCCCGCTCGCCGACGCGAACATGGACTCCGTCCCGGTCGTCGCCATCACCGGGCAGCAGTCCCGGGCGCTGATCGGCACCGACGCGTTCCAGGAAGCCGACATCTGCGGCATCACCATGCCGATCACCAAGCACAACTTCCTCGTCACGGACCCCGCGGAGATCCCGCGGACCATCGCCGAGGCGTTCCACCTGGCGTCGACGGGCCGGCCCGGCCCGGTCCTGGTGGACATCCCCAAGGACGTGCTGCAGGAGATGACCTCGTTCTCCTGGCCGACGGAGCTGCGGCTGCCGGGCTACCGCCCCACGCTGCGCCCGCACGGCAAGCAGGTCCGCGAAGCCGCGAAGCTCATCGCGAAGTCGCGCCGCCCGGTGCTGTACGTCGGCGGTGGCGTGATCAAGGCGGACGCGCACGAGCAGCTGAAGCAGCTTGCCGAGCAGACCGGCATCCCGGTCGTCACGACGCTGATGGCGCGCGGCGCGTTCCCCGACTCGCACCCGCAGCACCTCGGCATGCCGGGCATGCACGGCACGGTCGCCGCCGTCGCCGCGATGCAGCGGTCCGACCTCCTGATCGCGCTCGGCGCCCGGTTCGACGACCGGGTCACCGGCCAGCTGGAGTCGTTCGCGCCGGACGCCGCGATCGTGCACGCCGACATCGACCCGGCCGAGATCTCCAAGAACCGCAAGGCCGACGTCCCGATCGTGGGCGACTGTAAGGAGATCATCGGCGAGCTGATCGCCGCGGTGACGACGGAGTTCGAGCACGGCGGCAAGCCCGACCTCGCCGACTGGTGGACGCTGCTCGACGACTGGCGCAAGAGCTACCCGGCCGGCTACGAGTGGCCCGACGACGGTTCGCTGTCGCCCCAGTACGTCATCGAGCGGATCGGGCAGCTCGTCGGCCCGGACGCGGTGTACGCCGCCGGCGTCGGCCAGCACCAGATGTGGGCCGCGCAGTTCGTCAAGTACGAGAACCCGCGCACCTGGATCAACTCCGGCGGCCTCGGCACCATGGGGTACGCGGTGCCCGCCGCGATGGGCGCGCAGTTCGGCGTCCCGGGCACGCAGGTGTGGGCGATCGACGGCGACGGCTGCTTCCAGATGACCAACCAGGAGCTGGCCACCTGCGCCATCGAGGGCGCGCCGATCAAGGTCGCCGTCATCAACAACGGCAACCTGGGCATGGTCCGGCAGTGGCAGAACCTCTTCTACTCGGAGCGCTACTCCAACACCGACCTCGGCACGCACAAGCACCGCATCCCGGACTTCGTGCTGCTGGCCGAGGCCCTGGGTTGCGCGGGCCTGCGGTGCGAAACGAAGGAAGACGTCGACGCCACCATCCGCCGCGCGATGGAGATCAACGACCGCCCCGTCGTGATCGACTTCGTCGTGGGGAAGGATGCGCAGGTGTGGCCGATGGTCGCGGCCGGCACCGGCAACGACGAGATCATGGCGGTCCGGGGCATCCGGCCGCTGTTCGACGACGACGAGGTTTCGGTGGAGACCACGGAAGCCGCCGCGGAAGGTGGCGAGCACTGAGATGACCGTCCACACGCTGAGTGTCCTGGTCGAGAACAAGCCGGGTGTGCTCGCGCGCGTCTCGGGCCTGTTCTCCCGGCGCGGTTTCAACATCGAGTCCCTCGCCGTCGGGCCCACGGAGAACCCCGAGGTGTCCCGCATGACGATCGTGGTCGCCGTCGAAGAGCTACCGCTCGAACAGGTGACCAAACAGCTCAACAAGCTGGTCAACGTGATCAAGATCGTCGAGCTGGAGCAGTCGACCGCCGTGCAGCGCGAACTGCTGCTGGTCAAGGTCCGCGCCGACAACACCGTGCGCAGCCAGGTCCTCGAAACCGTCCAGCTCTTCCGTGCCAAGGTGGTGGACGTGTCCCCGGAGGCGCTCACCGTCGAGGCGACCGGGACGTCGGACAAGATCGGCGCGCTGCTGCGGATGCTGGAGCCCTATGGCATCCGCGAGCTCGTGCAGTCCGGCATGGTCGCGGTCGGACGCGGTGCCCGTTCGATCACCGCCACCTCCGCGCGTTGAAAACTTTGTAAGTCAGGAAAGGAAGCAGTAACCCCCATGGCAGTGGAAATCTTCTACGACGACGACGCCGACCTCTCGATCATCCAGGGGCGCAAGGTCGCTGTCATCGGCTACGGCAGCCAGGGCCACGCCCACTCGCTGAGCCTGCGCGACTCCGGCGTCGACGTCCGCATCGGCCTGCCCGAGGGGTCCAAGTCGCGGGCGAAGGCCGAGGAGCAGGGCCTGCGCGTGCTCACCCCGGCCGAGGCGTCGGCCGAAGCCGACCTGATCATGATCCTGGCTCCGGACACGAAGCAGCGCTTCATCTACGAGCAGGACATCGCGCCGAACCTCAAGGACGGCGACGCGATCTTCTTCGGGCACGGCTTCAACATCCGCTACGACCTGATCAAGCCGCCGTCCAACGTGGACGTCGCCATGGTCGCCCCCAAGGGCCCGGGTCACCTCGTGCGCCGCCAGTTCGTCGACGGCAAGGGCGTCCCGGCGCTCATCGCGGTCGAGCAGGACGCCACCGGCGGCGCCCAGGCGCTCGCCCTCTCCTACGCGGCCGCCATCGGTGGCGCCCGCGCCGGCGTCATCAAGACGACGTTCACCGAGGAGACCGAGACCGACCTCTTCGGCGAGCAGGCCGTGCTCTGCGGCGGCGCGTCCGCGCTGGTGCAGACCGGTTTCGAGGTGCTCACCGAGGCCGGCTACGCCCCGGAGATCGCCTACTTCGAGGTGCTGCACGAGCTGAAGCTGATCGTCGACCTCATGTACGAGGGCGGCATCGCGCGCCAGCGCTACTCGATCTCCGACACCGCCGAGTACGGCGACCTGACCCGCGGCCCGCGCGTCATCTCGCCGGCGGTCAAGGAAGAGATGAAGAAGATCCTCGGCGAGATCCAGGACGGCACGTTCGCGCGTGAGTGGGTCGCCGAGGACGAGGCCGGCCGGCCGAACTTCACCAAGCTCGAGGAGCAGGGCAACCAGCACCCGATCGAGGCGACCGGCAAGAAGCTGCGCGACCTGATGTCGTGGGTGGACCGGCCGATCACCGAGACCGCCTGATCTTTCCCGCTACAACGCTGAAGGGGACGCCCGGAGTGGGCGTCCCCTTCAGTGCTTCCGGCGCTTGGTTACGCTGGCCGCATGAGCGATGACAAGGCGCACATCCGGCACCACCTGGACCTGTCGAAGGCGGAATGGGTCCGGGCCGAGCCGGCGGGCGTCACGCTCGACGAGGTCGTCGAATACGCGCATATCCCGCACACGGACGGCGTCACCTACACCGCGATGCGGAAGTCGACCGACCCCGCGGGCGTGGTCCTCGTCTTCACCCCGTCCGAATGGGACGCGTTCCTCAAGGGCGTCCGCGACGGCGAGTTCGACCTGCCCGACGACCTCGCCGAGGCCTAAAGCTTCGCGGCCAGCGCGGGGATTTGCCCGGTGTCGCCCGCGACGCCGAGGTGGTCCCCGTAGTCGCGGGACTCGATGACCAGACCCTCACGCACGCGCATCGAGAAGATGTTGGCGATCCGCACCGGCTTGCCGCCGTATTCGCCCTGGTAGGCGAACTCGCCGATCAGGACTTCCGGATCGGTGCCCTGGTAGGTGACCAGGTCCGCCACCGAGAAGCCGGGATTCAACGCCTTTCCCGCCGCGAAGTGTGTCCGCACCTCGTCGCGCGTGCGGATCACGCTCGAGCCTGGCAGGAACGGGTGCGTGACGTGCGTTTCCTCGGCGTACAGGTCCGGAAGCTCGTCCCAGCGTCCGCCCGCCACGCCGTGCACGAGCCGCTCGAGCACCGTGCCCGAGCTTTCCGGCGTTACCGGGGACAGATCGCGCGGGGGCGCCTGCTCGCACGCCTTGGCCAGCTGGTCGACGCCGTCGCGGATCGCGGCGAGCCGCAGGTAGTCGTGGTAGTCGCGGGAATGGACGATCAGGCCGTCGCGGATGCGCAGCACCTGGATGTTGGCCGTCGTGGTCGTCCGGCCGGTCTCGACCGACTCGGCGTCGTAGTCGTATTCGGCGACGATCACCTCGGGATCCGTCGTCTCGTGGACGACCACGTTCTTGCGCTTGAGCCGCACGGCTCCGGCGAGGACGCCGGTGAACCGCTCGTGGAGCGCGTCGCGGCCGGTCAAGCGCGTCGGCCGCGGCACGGCTTGGGGGTGTTCGACGACGGTGTCCTCGGCGTAGAGCGCGGAAAGCTCGCCGAACCGTCCTTCGCTGATGCCGTCGGACAGGGCGTCGAAGACGTCGCGGGGTGAGTTCATGAATTCCTCCCAGTGGCAAAACGGAGTCTGTAGTCCGTCTATGAAGATACGGACTACAGACTCCGGTTGTCTACAGGGAGCGGAGGAGGTCCCGGGCGGCCGGCTGTTCGCACACGTCGGCCCAGTTCTCCGGGGTGCTGCTCCAGATTCCGTCGCGTGCGCCGAGGTCGGCGCCGTTCTCGACGAGGACCCGGATCGCTTCCAGGTGCCCGGACTGCCCGGCGAGGTGCAGGGCCGTGACGCCTTCGCCGTGGTTCGGGCCGCCGAAGGTGCCGACGTGGTTCACGTCGGCGCCGAGGTCGAGGAGCGTGCGGATCGCGGCGACCCGCCCGGTCGCCGCCGCCCACGTCAAGGCCGTGCCGCGGTAGACGTCGGCGTTCACGTCGGCGCCCCGCTCGACGAGTGTGCGCAGAGCCTGCGTGCGGTCGTTGCGCGCCGCCCAGGAGAGGGCTTCGTTCTTGGCCTCGGCGGGGTCGCCGGTGGGGTGCCAGGCCGGGAAACCGCTGTGCGGGCGGTAGAAGTCCCGGTGTGCGCCAGCCGCGGGGTGCCCCGGTCGCAGGAGTTCGCCGAGGAGGTCCGCGTCGCCCAGTCCGGCCGCGACGCGCAGGTTGCCGGGTGCCCGGCTGTGCGGCGCCAGCTTCTCCGCGGCCTCGCGGTGACCCCAGAACAGCGCGACGACCAGGGGAGTGCCGCCGTCACCGCGAGCGGAGACGGCGACCGGGGCGCCCGCGTCGAGCAGCATGTCGAGCAGAAGCGGGAGATTGCTGTAGGCGGCTTGGTGCAGCGGTGTCCAGCCGTGGACGTTGCCGCGTGCCGGGTCGGCGCCGTGGTCGAGGAGGACGCGGGTCAGCCGCTCGTCGTGGGTGGCGCCGGCCATGCCGAGCAGGTCGTTGCCGTTGGTGCCGCGGGCGGTGACCAGGCCGGGGAACTCGCCGAGGAGCGTTTTCAGGGCTTCGATGTCTCGCGCTTCGACCGCGCGGTACGCCCGCGCGAAGGGTTCCCCACTGTCCACAAGGGACTTGACGTGGTCGCGGAGTGCGCGCCAGGAAACGAAACCGTGCTCGCGGGCGACGACCACGAGCGCGCCGTCCCGGGTTAACGGCTGATCCCAGCGCTCGAAGGGTTCTCGTGCGCCGGGCGTCTCGTCCTCGGCCGAGGCGAGCAGGCCGAGCGCGCGTTCGGCGTAGTAGTGGACGTCCTGGTGGTACGGGTGCTGCAGGGTTTCGCCGTGTTCCGTGACGCGCCGGACGTACGCCTGGAGTTTCGGCCAGCTCGGGAAGCCGTGGTCGCGGGCGATCCGGAACTGCGCTTCGGAGAGTTTGACGCCTTCGGCGCGTGCGAGATCCTTCGCGCGCTTGCGGAGCTGGTCCAGGCTGGGTTTCGCGGGCAGCGTGCCCATGGTGCCTCCTTCCCTCGTCGCCCGTGGTCCGCCGGCACCGGGCAGGAAAGAAGGTGCGGAGCTGGTGATGCGGTGGTGCAGGGGTGGGCTCGGCCCTTTCCGCGGACGGGACGCGGCCCTCACCACGTCCCGTCACCCTACCCCCGCGTGATCGAAGAGGCATCAAGTGTGATGCCCGTCAGGACACGAGTGATGCCCCTCGGAGCACGTCGGCCAACCGGCGGTAGGAAGCCGGGGTTCGGGCCAGGACTTGGACGCAGACGTGGTCGGCGCCCGCGTCGAGGTGGGCCTGGATGCGGTCCGCCGCCGCCTGCTCGCCGGTCGCGACGATGGCGTCGACCAGGCGGTCGCTGCCGCCGTCGGCCAGGTCCTCCTCCGTGAAGCCGAGCCGGCGCAGGTTCGCCTGGTGGTGCGGGGCCTGCCGGACGTACAGGTCCGCGTGCTCCCGGGCGGCCGAAGGCGACGCGTCCAGGACCACCGCCTGCTCGACCGCCAGGTACTTGCCCGGCCCGAGCCGCTCCCGCGCCATCGCGGTGTGTTCGGGTGGGACGAAGTACGGGTGGGCACCGTCGGCGCGTTCGGCCGCCAGGTCCAGCAGCTTCGGGCCCAGTGCCGCGAGCACCCGGCGCGGCCGCGGTGCCGGCTGGGGCAATCCCGGCAAGTCGGCCGAGTCCATCCCGTCGAGGTATTCGCGCAACGCCGTCAGTGGCCGCGCGCCCGGCCGGTGTCCGCCCAGCCCGGCGATGAACCGGCCCGGGTAAGCCTCGCCCAACGCGCGGATGGCACCTTCCGCCGCCAGCGGGGAACGCTGGTCGAAGCGCGCGACCCCGGTGGCGATCGTCAGCTTCGACGTCGCCGCGAGGAGCAAGGCCGCCTGCGTGAACGCCTCCCGTCCGGCGTATTCGCCGAACCAGATCGCGTCGAAGCCCAGCTCCTCGATCTCGGCGGCCGTCTCACGCACCACGGAAATCGGGTCGCCGTCGAAGAACCGCCAGATCCCGACGCTCATCGGACCACCGCCGGTGCCAGCTCCAGCAGCAGGTCCACAGTGGACTCGAAGGTTGCCGCGGACGGTGTCAGCAGCACGTGGTCCGCGCCCGCGTCGAGGAGTTCGTCCAGGCGCTTCGCGATGGTTCCGGCGTCGCCCCAGAGAACGAGGTCGTCGACGAACCGGTCACTGGGGCCCGCGATGTCGGCATCGGTGTAGCCGAGCCGTTTCCAGCCCGCGAGGTAGACCGTGACGGAGTATTCGCGCGACTGCGCCACCCGCCGCCGCACGCTCTCGCGGGCGTCCTCCCGGCTGCCGAGCAGCACGGTCTGCTGCGGGATCAGCAGCTTGTCCGGCCCCAGGATTTCGCGGGCGTACGGCGTGTGCAACACGGGCTGGGCGAAGGGGTGCGCGCCGTCCGCGTGATCACGCGACAGCTCCAGCATCCGAGGCCCGACGGCGGCCAGCACGCGCGGAAACCCGACGGGGGAGGGGTTTTCGGCCGCCGACGCGTCCATTTCGGACAGGTAGGCGCGCATCCGGTCGATCGGCCGGTACTCTTCGCCGAGCTTCTCGGCTTGGAACGCGTGCCCGATGCCGATGCCGAGCACGAACCGGCCGGGGTGGGCCCTGGCGAGGGTGGCGCCGCCCTTTTCGGTGGTCACCCCGCGCCGCAGCCAGGTGTTGGCGATGCCGGTGCCGAGCACGACGTCCGGCACCGAAGCGAGCAGGTCGCCGAAGTGGGCGAACACCTCGCGGGTGCCGGGTCCTTCGCCGCTCCACACCGAGCGGTAGCCGGCTTCGGCGAGCCGGCCGGTGGCCGCGCGCTCGACATCCGGGGGTGGTTGCAGGGGCGCGCTCGGCAACCAGGCGCCAATGGCACCGAGTCGGGCACGCGTGTCTTCGACCAGGGTCATCCTCGTTCCCTCCAGTAATGTGAGGCTGCCTCCGGTTAATATACGGAGGTAGCCTCCGATTGGCTACCCGGTAGGGTCGGAAGGGCGATGACCGAAGTCAAGCCGATGCGCGCGGACGCCCGCCGCAACTACGAGCGCCTCCTCGAAGAAGCGCAGCGCGCCTTCGCCGAACACGGCGTCGAGGCGTCGTTGGAAGACATCGCGCGCCGCGCCGGGGTCGGCATCGGCACGCTGTACCGGCACTTCCCGACCCGGGAGGCTCTGCTCGAGACGCTGCTGCGCGCCCGGTTCGACGCTCAGGCCGACCGGGCGCGCGAACTGATCACCGATCCCGAGCCGCTGGCCGCGCTGCAGACGTGGCTGGCCGGGCTCGGCGACGCGACCGGCACGTTCCGCGGCCTGGTCGAGCTCACCGCCGACGCGCTCAACGACGAATCATCCCGTTTGTACGCGTCGTGCCACGCGATGCGCGTGGCCGGTTCCCATCTGGTGGAACGCGCGAAAGAAGAAGGCGCCCTACGCGAGGACGTCACCACCGACGAGCTCCTTCTGTTGCTGCACGCGGCATCCTGGGCGGGCGGGCACCTGCCCGGCCCGGGGGGCATGCACCGCCTCCTGGCTCTTGTTTTCGAAGGATTACGGGTGAGTTAACACCGTGGGAAGCCAGGGGGTGGCCCAGCGGGTTAAACTCCGGCTCGACCGGGGCACAACGGCGTGCTGAGACCGTCTGTCGACACAGAGCGTCCTGGAAATGACCAGATAGTGGGAGCCGCATCGTGAGCAAGCCCAATAAACCCGTCGTCCTCATCGCGGAGAAGCTCGCCCCCTCCGTGCTGAGTGTTTTCGGTGACGAGGTGGAGGTCCGGCACGTCGACGGCACGGACCGGTCCGCGCTGCTCGAGGCGGTGAAGAGCGCCGACGCGCTGCTGGTCCGCTCCGCCACCAAGGTCGACGCCGAGGTCTTCGGCGCCACGACGCAGCTGAAGGTCGTCGCCCGCGCCGGCGTCGGCCTGGACAACGTCGAGGTGCCCGCCGCCACCGAGCGCGGTGTCCTGGTCGTCAACGCGCCGACGTCGAACATCGTCTCCGCCGCCGAGCACGCCGTCGCCCTGCTGCTGTCGGTCGCGCGCCGGGTTCCGGCGGCCAGCCAGAGCCTCCGCGGCGGCGAGTGGAAGCGCAGCTCGTTCTCGGGTGTGGAACTGCAGGGCAAGACCGTCGGCGTGGTCGGCCTCGGCAAGATCGGCCAGCTGTTCGCCCAGCGCCTCGCCGCGTTCGACACGCACATCATCGCCTACGACCCCTACGTCTCGGCCGCGCGCGCGGGCCAGCTCGGCATCGAGCTCGTGACGCTCGACGAGCTCCTGTCGCGCGCCGACGCCATCTCCATCCACCTGCCGAAGACCCCGGAGACCAAGGGCCTCATCGACGCCGAGGCGCTGAAGAAGACCAAGCCGGGCGTCATCATCGTGAACGCCGCCCGCGGCGGGCTGATCGTGGAGGAGGACTTGGCCGACGCGCTGCGCTCGGGTCACGTCGGCGGCGCCGGCATCGACGTCTTCGTCACCGAGCCGACCACGGCCAGCCCGCTGTTCGAGCTGGACAACGTCGTCGTGACGCCGCACCTGGGCGCGTCGACGGCCGAGGCGCAGGACCGCGCGGGCACCGACGTCGCGAGGTCCGTGCTGCTGGCGCTGCGCGGCGACTTCGTGCCGGACGCGGTGAACGTCTCCGGCGGCGGCGCGGTGGGCGAGCACGTCCGCCCGTACCTGACGCTGACGCAGAAGCTCGGCCAGCTGCTCACCGCCCTGAACCCGACGGCGCCGGCTTCGGTGACCGTGCAGGTCAAGGGCGAGATCTCCAACGAGGACACCGGCGTGCTGCAGCTGGCGGCGCTGCGCGGCGTGTTCACCGGTGTGGTCGAGGACCAGGTCACGTTCGTCAACGCGCCGCAGCTGGCGGAGAAGCTGGGCGTGCAGGTCGAGCTGGAGACCGAGTCGGAGAGCCCGAAGTTCCGCAGCCTGGTCACGGTGCGGGCGGTGCACGCGGACGGCGCGGTGCTGACCGTGTCCGGTTCGGTCACCGGCAAGGACGAGGTCGAGAAGCTGGTCGAGGTCAACGGACGCGGCTTCGACCTGCGCGCCGAGGGCACGGTCCTGCTGGTCGAGTACGGCGACCGCCCGGGCGTGATGGGCCGCGTGGGGACGCTGCTCGGCGAGGCCGGCATCAACATCGAGGCCGCGCAGATCAGCCAGACGACCGACGGTTCCGACGCGGTGATGCTCCTGCGCGTCGACCGCCACATCGACGCTCACCTGCTCGATCCGATCGGCGCTTCGGTCGGAGCGCACACGATCCGCGCTGTCGACTTCAACTGACGCGAAGCACCACAAAGGCCCCCTCGCCGTTCCTGGTGAGGGGGCCTTTGTGCGCAATCACATCTGGATAACGGAGTCCTTTGCCTACGTAAGTAGGTGTTTTGGGGCATTAGGTTCTCTCCGCGAGGTCGAACCACGCGTCGTCGAGGGCACGACGCGTGCCGCGCTTCACCGTCGGGGGTGTCAGGAGCGGCAGGCAGGTTCGGGTCCAGACCTCG
This sequence comes from Amycolatopsis sp. NPDC051371, assembly GCF_040682155.1. Lineage (NCBI taxonomy): Bacteria > Bacillati > Actinomycetota > Actinomycetes > Pseudonocardiales > Pseudonocardiaceae > Amycolatopsis > Amycolatopsis sp. NPDC051371. Next base: position 52,080 of record NZ_JBFBAG010000009.1, on the reverse strand, counting down.
AGTAAGGGGCCGACTCATGAGCAGATCCCGCTTACCCGCTCGCGTCACGACGGCGTTCTTCGCCGTCGTGCTGGCGGCCGCGCTGGGCGCGCCCGTCGCGAGCGCAGCCGACGCACCTCTCGCAGACGGAGTGGCGCCGGCGAAGATCGACGACGCCAAGCTGCAGGGCAAGCTCTCGCCGCGGCTGGGCGCCGCGCAGGGCCGCGTCACCGCGTTCGTCGAGCTGGGCAAGAAGCCCGCCGTCGACGCGTTCACCGCCGCGCAGCCGCAGGGCAAGGAGCAGGCCAAGCGAGCCGCCAAAGCCGCCAAGGCCGACACCGCGGCCGCGGTCGAATCGGTCCTCGGCCAGCTGCGGTCCGCCGACGCCAAGCCGCAGGTCGTCACCCAGACCGCCAACGCCGTCCCCGGCGTGGTCGTCACGGCGGACGCCGCGAAGCTGCGTGAGGTCGCCAAGCGCGCGGACGTCGTTTCGGTGCGCACGGTCGTGCCGAAGACCCGCACCAACGCCAGCGCCGAGCAGCTGACCAACACGCTCGCGGCGTGGCAGCAGACCGGCAAGTTCGGCGACGGCGTCCGCGTCGGCGTGATCGACGACGGCATCGACTACACCCACGCCGACTTCGGCGGCCCCGGCACGCAGGCCGCGTACAACGGCGTCGACCGCAGCAAGCCGACCCCGCTCTTCCCGAGCGCCAAGGTCGTCGGCGGCACCGACCTCGTCGGTGACGACTACGACGCCGCGACGCCGGGCAAGACGACCCCGGCCCCGGACCCGAACCCCCTCGCCTGCGGTGAGCACGGCACGCACGTGGCCGGCACCATCGGCGGCTTCGGCGTCACCGCCGACGGCAAGACCTTCAAGGGCGACTACAAGAAGCTCACGGCCAAGAAGGTCGACGAGATGCAGATCGGCCCGGGCACGGCGCCGAAGTCGCTCCTCTACGCCATCAAGGTGTTCGGCTGCACGGGCTCGACGAACGTCACCTCGCAGGCGCTGGACTGGGCGCTCGACCCGGACGGCGACGGCGACTTCACCGACCACCTCGACATCGTCAACCTGTCGCTGGGCTCCGACTTCGGTGCGCCGGACGACCCGGACTCGCTGTTCGTGCGCAAGCTCGCCGCGAACAACGTGCTGCCGGTGATCTCCGCGGGCAACGGCGGCGACATCAACGACATCGCCGGCTCCCCGGGCAACACCCCGGAGGCGCTGACCGTGGCCAGCACACGGGACGCGGGCATCCTGCGCGACGCCGCCGAGGCGACCGCGCCGACCGCGGCCAAGGGCCAGAAGACCGGGCAGTACAGCCAGAACTACACCGGCTACGACACGCTGAACCTGACCGCGCCGGTCGTCGCGTTGTCCGCGGCGAACAACGCGGGCTGTGCCCCGTACTCGGCCGAGGACAAGGCGAAGGCCGCCGGCAAGTTCGTCTGGCTGGAGTGGGACGACAACGACTCGACCCGCGCCTGCGGCTCGGCGGCCCGGGCGAACAACGCCCAGGCGGCCGGGGCGAAGGGCGCGCTGCTCTCGTCCACTTTGGAGCACTTCAGCGCGGGCATCGCGGGCAACGCGGCGATCCCGATGTTCCAGTTCACCGGCTCCGCGACGAAGACGCTGCGCGCGGCGCTGACGGCGGGCACGCTGCAGATCCGGCTCTACGGCGCCGGGCGCGCCTCGATCCAGACCTACGACAAGACCATCGTGGACACCCCGAGCTCGTTCACCTCGCGCGGCACCCGCGGCCCGGCGCTCAAGCCGGACGTCGCCGCGCCGGGTGACACGATCACCTCGGCGTTCCGCGGCAGCGGCAACGGCCGGACCGTGCTCTCGGGCACGTCGATGGCGGCCCCGCACACCGCCGGCATCACCGCGCTGGTCCGCCAGTCCCACCCGGACTGGTCGGTCGAGGAGGTCAAGGCCTCGGTCATCGACACCGCCGGCCACGACGTCGGCGACGGCGCCGGCCACACCTACGCGCCGCAGCGCGTCGGCAGCGGCCGGATCGACGCCAAGGCGGCGCTGGACAACCAGGTGCTCGCCTACGTCCAGGACGACCCGGGCGCGGTGAGCGTCAGCTTCGGCACGGTCGAGGCTCCCGGGCCGGTGACGCTGTCGAAGACGATCAAGCTGGTCAACAAGGGCGTCACGGCCGCCGAGTACACCGTGGGCTACCAGGCGGTCAACGCGCTGCCGGGTGTCGAGTACACAGTGGACAAGCAGTCGGTGAAGCTGACCCCGCGCGGCACCGCCAAGGTCAAGGTGACGCTGAAGATCACCGACCCGAAGGCGCTGCGCAAGGTCATGGACCCGACCATGCAGGCCACCCAGGCCGGCCTGGCGCGGCAGTTCGTCGCCGACGCCTCCGGCCGCGTCGCCTTCACCCCGGTCAGCGGGGCCAAGGTGCCGCTGCGGGTTTCGGTCTACGCGGCGCCCAAGCCGGTTTCGACCATTTCGACGCCGCAGTCGGTGAAGTTCGCCCCGGACGCCACCCAGGCCGTGCTGAACCTCGGCGGCAAGGGTGTCGACCAGGGCTCCGGCGCGCAGCGGTACCGCTCGCTGATCAGCGTGCTCGAGCTGCAGGCGGAGTCCCCGCAGCTGCCCGAGTGCGACGCGGACGTGGTCACCGACTGCACGGTGAACAAGACGGCCAAGGGCGGCGACCTCCGCTACATCGGGGCGGCTTCCACCGCGCCGCTGGCGAAGGAACAGGGTGAGCCGGAGAACGCGATCCTCGCGTTCGGCCTGTCCACGTGGGGCGACTGGGCGAACATCGGCAGCAACACCTCGCCGTTCGTCGATATCGACACCACCGGGGACGGGACGCCGGACTTCGAGACCTACGTGACCAAGGCGACGTCCACGGACGTGCTGCTGGCCGTCACGGTCGCGCTGACCGCGGGCTTCCCGCAGGTCGACGTCCAGGCCGTCAACGGCCAGCTCGGCGACGTCGACACGAACGTGTTCGACACGAACGTGCTGACGCTGCCGGTTTCGCTGGCGGCGCTGGGCATCGACGCGAACGCCGACAGCCACCGCATCTCCTACACGGTGGGTGTGAGCGGTTTCTACGTCGCGCCGGGCACGACGAACGGGCTGATCGACTACGTCGGCACGCCGCTTTCGTTCGACGCGCTCGCCCCGGGCTACTCGGTGCAGGGCGGCGGCGACGCCGCGCTGGGCTACGTGGCGAAGCCGGGAACGGCGCTGGTCGTGAACCGGAACGCGGCGTCGGCCGCGGCCGACAAGGCGCTCGGGCTGCTCGCCATCGAGCACCACAACGCCGCGGGCAACCGCGCGAACGTGGTCAAGGTGGACGCCGCACAGGGCGCCCGGCCGGGCAATGACCGTCAGCCGATCGGGGCTGGTCACCGTTAGGCCCGGTCAAGATCGATAGGTGCAGGAACCGGGGCGTTCCCGGCGGGTTTCCGCCGGGGGCGCCCCGTCCTTGTTCACCCGATCGGGTGTCTCACCCTGCGGGAGGATGCGGCATAAGGGTGGTGCGGCTACGGCCGTTTGTCTACGGCCGGTAACCTTCCGGCTGCTGGCGTTTTGTTGCGGTGGGCCATCGGTGCGCTGGTGGCCCGGTCGACGGAGGTGTGTGGATGCGGCTCGCGGTGATCCCAGGAGACGGGATCGGGCCCGAGGTGGTCTCCGAGGCGTTGAAGGTGCTCGGCGAAGTAGCACCGACGGCGGAGATCACGAACTACGACCTCGGCGCCGCCCGGTGGCACTCGACCGGTGAGCTGCTCCCGGAGTCGGTGCTGGGCGAACTCCGTCAGCACGACGCGATCCTGCTGGGCGCGGTCGGCGACCCGTCGGTGCCGAGCGGCATCCTCGAGCGCGGCCTGCTGTTGCGCCTGCGGTTCGAAATGGACCACCACGTCAACCTGCGCCCGGCGCGGCTGTACCCGGGTGTCCGGGGACCGCTGGCCGACGCGGGCGACGTCGACATGGTCGTCGTGCGCGAAGGGACCGAAGGCCCGTACGCGGGCACGGGCGGCCTGATCCGCAAGGACACCGAGCACGAGATCGCGACGGAGGTCAGCACCAACACGGCGTACGGCGTCCGGCGCGTGGTCGCGGACGCGTTCAGCCGTGCCGAGGCCCGTCCGCGCAAGCACCTGACGCTGGTGCACAAGACCAACGTGCTGTCGTTCGCCGGCTCGCTGTGGTCGCGGATCGTCGAAGAGGTCTCGCTGGAGCACCCGGAGGTGACTGTCGCGTATTCGCACGTGGACGCGGCGACCATCCACCTGGTGACCGACCCGTCCCGGTTCGACGTGATCGTGACGGACAACCTGTTCGGCGACATCCTCACCGACCTCGCGGCGGCGGTCACCGGCGGCATCGGCCTCGCGGCCAGCGGCAACCTGGACATGACCCGTCGCAACCCGAGCATGTTCGAGCCGGTCCACGGTTCGGCGCCGGACATCGCGGGCCAGGGCCTGGCCGACCCGACGGCCGCGGTGCTGTCGGTGGCGCTGCTGCTGGACCACCTGGGCCAGAAGGAAGCGGCGCGGCGCATCGAGGCGTCGGTCGCTTTCGATCTGGCCACGCGGGACCAGGCTTCGCCGGGCGCGACGACGGCGGTCGGCGACAGGCTGGCCGCGCTCGTGTCGTCCAACGTGCGCAGCTGACACGCTTTCCCGTACTCCGTGAAGGCCCCCTTACCGGCATCTTGAGCCGGCAAGGGGGCCTTCACGGCTTTCGGCGAATGTCGGAGTGTTCCCGGATGGTGGGAGCTTGACCCAGGTTGTGGACTTCCGCCGAAACCCTGTGGCATGATGCGACCGTGACCAGCTTCGCGATCATTATCATCGAGCGCGCCGGACGATAGCTCCACAAGAGCCCCCGGCGCGCAACCTCTCGCACCCATGCGGGAGGTTTTTTTGTTGCCTCGAAACGCTAGGAGACCACCGTGACCCGCCAGGAGCCCGCCGATACCCCCCTCGGCGACGCCTTCCACCTCTACGACACGACCCTGCGCGACGGTGCGCAGCGCGAGGGCATCTCCTACTCCGTCCAGGACAAGCTGGCCGTCGCGCGGCTGCTGGACGAGCTCGGGGTCGGGTTCATCGAAGGTGGCTGGCCGGGCGCGCTCCCCAAGGACACGGAGTTCTTCGCCCGTGCCGCGAAAGGCGAACTGAAGCTCGGGCACGCGGCGCTCGTCGCCTTCGGGGCGACTCGCAAGGCCGGCACCACCGCCGACGTCGATCCGCAGGTCCGCGCGTTGCTCGACAGCGAAGCCCCGGTCATCACCCTCGTCGCGAAGTCCGATCTGCGGCACATCGAACGCGCCCTGCGCGTCGACGTCGACGAAGCCTGCGCCATGGTCCGCGACACCGTCGCTTTCCTGACGAAAGAAGGGCGAAGGGTCTTCCTCGACGCCGAGCACTTCTTCGACGGCTACGCGTATTCGCCCGAGACTTCGCTCCGGGTCCTCGACGCCGCCGCGCACGCGGGCGCCGACGTCCTCGTGCTTTGCGACACCAACGGCGGCCAGCTGCCGCTCGGCCTCGCCGAGACCGTCAAGACCATCAAGGAAAAGACGGGATTCCGCCTCGGGATCCACTGTCAGGACGACACTTCCTGCGCCGTGGCGAACTCCGTCGCCGCGGTGCAGGCCGGCGCGACGCACGTCCAGTGCACCGCCAACGGTTACGGGGAGCGGGCCGGCAACGCCGACCTCTTCGCCGTGACGGGAAACCTGGTGACCAAGCTCGGGATGGAGGTCCTCCCGACCGGAGGTGCCGCCGAGCTCACCCGGGTCTCCCATGCCCTTGCCGAAATCGCCAACCTCGCCCCCTACACCCACCAGGCTTACGTAGGGGCGTCGGCTTTCGCCCACAAGGCGGGACTGCACGCGAGCGCGATCAAGGTGGATCCGTTGTTGTACAACCACATCGATCCAGCTTCTGTCGGCAACGACATGCGGGTACTGGTCACCGAGATGGCCGGCAGGGCCAGCCTCGAGCTCAAGGGACGTGAGCTCGGGGTCGACCTTGCCGGCCGGCCCGAAGCGCTGACGAGCGCCATCACGAAGGTCAAGCGGCTCGAAGCGGAAGGCTGGTCGTTCGAAGCGGCCGACGCTTCCTTGGAGCTGCTGCTCCGCCAGGAGGCCGACGTCCCCGCCGAGGCGCCGTTCGAGCTCGAGTCCTACCGCGTGGTCCTCGACCACCGGGCCGACGCCGAGGTCGTCTCCGAGGCGACGGTCAAGGTGCACGTCGGCGGCCAGCGCGTCATCGCCACCGCCGAGGGCATCGGGCCGGTGCACGCGCTCGACGCCGCGCTGCGGAAGGCGCTGTCGCCGCACCTGTCCTGGTTGGACAGTGTGGATCTCGCCGACTACAAGGTCCGCATCCTCCAGGGCCACCCGGGCACCGACGCGGTGACGCGCGTGCTGGTCGAGAGCACCGACGGCGAGCGCGAGTGGACCACGGTCGGGGTGCACGGGAACATCGTCGAGGCCAGCTGGCTGGCCCTGTGCGACGCGCTCGTGCACAAGAGCACCACCGTGGCCTGAGTAACCGGCGGGGCGCACGTAGACTGGCTGCGTGCGCCTAGCCCGTATTGCTCATCCCGGTGGAGTCGCGTTCGCTTCGGTCGAAGGGGACGGTGACGACGCCCAGGTCCTGGAGATCGCCGAGCACCCGTTCGGCCAGCCCAACTTCACCGGCAAGCGGTGGCCGCTGGCCGACGTCCGGCTGCTCGCGCCGATCCTGCCGTCCAAGGTGATCGCCGTCGGCCGCAACTACGCCAAGCACGCGGCCGAGTTCGGCAACGAGGTGCCCAGCGCCCCCATGCTGTTCCTCAAGCCGTCCACCACCGTCGTCGGGCCGAACGCGGCCATCCGCCGCCCGTCCGGCGTCGGCCGCGTCGACTTCGAGGGTGAGCTGGCCATCGTCATCGGGCAGCCGGTCAAGAACGTGCCCGCCGCCCGCGCCGCGAGCGCGATCCTCGGCTACACGGTCGCGAACGACGTCAGCGCCCGCGACCTCCAGAAGTCCGACGGCCAGTGGGGCCGCGCCAAGGGCTTCGACACCTTCTGCCCGCTCGGGCCGTGGATCGAGACGTCGCTGGACGCGTCCGACCTGGCGCTGAAGGCCGAGGTGGACGGCGAGCTCAAGCAGGACGGCCGCACGTCCGACCTCGTCCACAAGATCCCCGAGCTGGTCGAGTTCGTCTCCGGCGTCATGACGCTCCTGCCCGGCGATGTCATCCTGACCGGCACGCCCGAGGGCGTCGGCCCGATCGAGGGCGGCCAGAGCGTCTCGATCACCATCGAAGGCATCGGCACCCTGACCAACCCGGTCGAAAACGTCTGACCCCGAGTTCGTGAAGGCCACCTTGAGGAACTTGTAGTTCCTGAAGGTGGCCTTCACGGCTTTCAGCGCTGGACCGGCTCCATGGGGCGGCGGGCGAACGCCGGGGCGTGCTCCGGCCGCAGGCCCAGGCCCAGCAGCCGGGCCGGGACGTACGACAGCCGCGGGAACCGGGCGAACAGCTTGATCATCGGCGCCGGCGGGCCATTGCGCTTGCCCGCCATCACCGCGCGCATCACGGTCCGGTGCAGCAGCCGCTGCAGACCCTGCACCAGCAGCGTCGGCGCCAGCCGCCGTGTGCGCACCTTCGCCAGGTCCGCCCGCGACGGGCGGCCCCGGCGCAGCGGCTCGGCCAGCAGCGTCGCCGTCGCGACCGCGTCCTGCACCGCGAGGTTGATCCCGACCCCGCCGATGGGCGACATCGCGTGCGCCGCGTCGCCGATGCAGAGCAGCCCGTCGACGTGCCACTTGCGCAGCATGTTGAGCCGCACGTCGAGGAACTTGACGTCGTCCATCGTCTCGAGTTCGTGCACCCGGCCGGTGAACTCCGGGCAGATCTGCGCGACGTTGTGGCGGAACGCCTCGATGCCCTGCTTGCGGAGGTCGTCGCCCTTCGGGCCGAGGTAGGCGACTTGGAAGAAGTCGGGCCGGGGGAGCGGCACCGCGAAGCGGCGGTCGCGCATCCTCGGCATGAGCATGCCGTCCGCGTCCCCTTCCTGCCGCGAGAGCCGGAACCACCAGACGTCGAACGGGCAGTCGTACTCCCGCGGTACCAGGCCGGCTTCGCGGCGGGCCAGCGACCAGCGGCCGTCGGCGGCGATCACCAGGTCGGCGCGGATCTCACCGGTCTCGCCGGCCGTCGTGCGGTAGGTGACGCCGGCGACCCGGCCGTGCTCCCGGACCAGGCCGGTGCACTCGGTCTCCATCCGCTGGACGAACGTCGGTTCTTTGCGGGCGCTTTCGGCGAGCAGGTCCAGGAAGTCCCACTGCGGCACCATCGCGATGTACGGGTGGGCGACCTTCAACCGGGTGAAGTCGGCCAGCTTCATCATCTCGCCGTTGTCCTGGGGGAATCCCGCCGCGGTCAGCTCGCTGTGCGGCAGCGCGTGGAACTTCTCGCCGAGGCCCAGCTCGTCGAGCAGCGTGAGCGTCGACGGGTGGACCGTGTCCCCGCGGAAGTCGCGCAGGAAGTCCGCGTGCTTCTCCAGCACCGTGACCTCGACGCCGGCCCGTGCCAGCAGGAGTCCCGTGACCATCCCGGCCGGCCCGCCACCGATGACGACGCAGCCCGTGCGCTCGGTCATCTCGACCATCTCCCCATCTATTCATCGCTTGTTGAATAAACTGAGGATGCACCCGGCCGGTCCCCGGCGTCAAGCGATGTGGCGACGGATACGCTGATCGGGCTATGAGTGACACATCGGTGGTACGCGCGCGCTTCTGTCCTTCGCCGACCGGCACCCCGCACGTCGGGCTGATCCGCACGGCGCTGTTCAACTGGGCCTTCGCCCGGCACAACCAGGGGCAACTGGTGTTCCGGATCGAAGACACCGACGCCGCGCGTGACTCGCAGGAGTCCTACGAGCAGCTGCTCGACGGGCTGCGCTGGCTCGGCATCGACTGGGACGAGGGCCCCGAGGCCGGCGGCGAGTACGGACCGTACCGCCAGAGCGAGCGACGCGCGATCTACGCCGACGTCGCCGCGAAGCTCCTCGAAGCGGGGGAGCTGTACGAGGCGTTCTCCACCAACGAGGAGGTCGAGGCGCGGCGCAAGGCGGCCGGCCTGGACCCGAAGCTGGGCTACGACAACTTCGACCGCGACCTCACCGACGAGCAGCGTGCGGCGTACCGCGCCGAGGGCCGCGCGCCGGTGCTGCGCCTGCGCATGCCCGCGATCGACCTCGCGTGGACCGACCTGGTCCGCGGCGACATCAGCTTCCCGGCGGGCACGATCCCGGACCCGGTGCTGGTGCGCGCCAACGGTGAGCCGCTGTACACGCTGACCAACCCGGTCGACGACGCGCTGATGAAGATCACGCACGTCCTGCGCGGCGAGGACCTGCTGCCGTCGACGCCCCGCCAGCTGGCGCTCTACGCGGCGCTGGAGCGGGTCGGCGTCGCCGAGTTCACGCCGCGGTTCGGCCACCTGCCGTACGTCATGGGCGAGGGCAACAAGAAACTGTCCAAACGCGACCCTTCGTCGAACCTCTTCAACTACCGCGACCGCGGCTTCATCCGCGAGGGCCTGCTCAACTACCTGGCCCTGCTCGGCTGGTCGATCGCCGACGACCGCGACGTCTTCAGCGTCGAGGAAATGGTCGCCGCCTTCGACGTCACCAAGGTCAGCGCCAACCCGGCGCGCTTCGACCTCAAGAAGGCCGAAGCGATCAACGGCACCCACGTGCGGGCCCTGCCCGCGGCCGAGTTCGTGAAGCGCGTCACGCCCTATTTGGTCACCGCGGGTGTCCTTCCGGAATCGCCGAGCGAGGAACAGCTGGCCCGGTTGAACGCGATCGCGCCGCTGGTGCAGGAACGCGTCACGGTCCTTTCGGACGCGATCGCGATGGTGCGTTTCCTCTTTGTCGCGGAGGACGCCTTCGCGCCCGAGGAGGACGCCGCGGCGAAGAACCTCGGCGAAGCCGCGCAGCCGGTGCTCGCCGCGGCGGTCACCGCGCTCGAAGCGCTGCCGTCGTGGGAGACCGAGGCCATCGAGCAGGCGCTCAAGGACGCCCTTGTGGACGGTCTGGGTCTCAAGCCCCGCAAGGCTTTCGCGCCGGTTCGCGTCGCCGTGACCGGACGGACCGTTTCCCCGCCGTTGTACGAGTCGATGGAACTGCTCGGCCGCGACGTCTCACTGGGACGTCTTCGCCGCGCATTGGTCGGATAACCGAAAGAAGACGGTTCGCCAACTGGGAGTAGAGCCGGTGCGCCGGAACAGGCGATCGGCAATCACCTCTTTGGCAGCATCGCGAACGCGGCGGTTGTCCTAGCCTCACTGGGTGGATTTCGCCTTGGCACCCCGGACCCCGTCGCGAACCGCCCCCGCCGCGGCGGCGCCCGAGCCCTGGGCGCCGCCGGAGCTGCGCCTGGTGTGCTTGGACATCGATGACACCCTGATCGACTGCACCGCCGCGATCCGCCGCAGCCTCCACATCCTGACCGGCCGGGGCGACCTGTGGCCGTTGTGGGACTTGATCACCGAAGAGCACGTCGCGCTCGTCGTCGCCGGCGAGCTCGACTACACGACGATGCACCAGCGGCGCACCGACTGCTTTCTGGCCGAGATCGGCATCCTCGCCGACGACGAGCAGGTGAGTTCGTTCGAACGGCGTCGAAGAGAGCTGCTCGACCACTCGTGGCAGTTGTTCGGCGACGTCCTCGACTGTCTGGAGTGGCTGCGCGCCGCCGGTTTGCTGCTGGCCGCCGTGACCAACGCTTCGGGCGTCCACCAGCGGAAGAAAATCGCCGACCTGGGGTTGGCGCCGTTTTTCGACCACGTCGCCATCGCCGGCGAGCTCGGGGTGGCGAAACCCGATCCGGTGATGTTCCACACGGTCTGCCTCGGCCTGGGCTGCGCACCCGCCCAGGCCGTCCACGTCGGCGACAAACTGGACACCGACGCGATCGGCGCCCGCGACGCCGGCCTGGGCGCGGTCTGGCTCGACCGCGACGACATCGGCGAGCGCGCGCCCGAGGGCGTCCACCGGGTGGCGGCCCTGACCGAGCTGCCTGAGCTGCTGGTTTCGGAGTACGCGACGATCGGCGTCCCCGCCCAGCGGGGGAGTGGCACCCCCGCGTTCACCGTCCGGAACGGCGTGCTCTAGTATTTCTCCTCGTGCGGTGCTGAACCGGCAAGCCGGGACGGTACCTCACTGGGGTATGGTGTAATTGGCAGCACGACTGGTTCTGGTCCAGTTAGTCTAGGTTCGAGTCCTGGTACCCCAGCTGCGGAGAGTCACCCCCTTGCGGAGCGAGAAATCGCCTCTGGTAAGTTCTCTCCAGCAAGAAAAACAGAAAAGCCTCTGGGAAACCAGGGAAAGATCCTAAGCCCCCGTCGTCTAGCGGCCTAGGACGCCGGCCTCTCACGCCGGTAGCGTGGGTTCGAATCCCATCGGGGGTACCAGCAGTAGCACCCAAGCCCGTCTGACCCAGGTCAGGCGGGCTTTTTGGTGCGCCCGTTGATCCTTCCGGCGTTCGAGCGCGGTGACCGTCGGCGACGAAGGTGAGGCGTCCTCGTCGCCGACGGGATGACCGCGGTGATCTCTCCCCAGTGATCTGCCGTCGCCACGGCTACTTCTTGGCGGCGGCGACCTTCTTGCGCGGGGTGCGCTTGCGCGGAGCCGGCGTGGGAGCCGCTGCCTCCGCGGCCTGAGCCGATTCGTAAGCGGAGATCACCTCGGAGGAGAGGCGGCCGCGCTCGGAGACCTCGTAGCCGTTCGCGTTCGCCCAGGCGCGGATCTGCTGGTTGCGCTCGCGGTCGCTCGTGCTGGTCGTCGTCGACTGGCCCGTCGCGACGCGGACCTTGCGGCCGCCGGTGCGGCGAGCGGCGGCGATGTACCGGGCGAGCTCATCGCGCAGGGCGGCGGCGTTTTCGTCGGAGAGGTCGATTTCGTACATGACACCGTCGAGCGAGAACGGGACGGTGTGGGCGGCGGGGGTACCGTCGATGTCGTCGAGCATCTCGACGAGGACCTTCTGGGCCATTTCCTGCTCCTTGAAGCGGTATATACCAGTAACAGTGGCTGTGACCGAGCGCACGAATGTGGTGCTCCTCCGCGGAGTATATCCATACCGCTCGGTTTGGGGAGTTATCTCCTCGCCGCTATCGAATAGGGAAGCCGCCGTGAAGTCGCCACGGAGAATTGTCCGGCGCGCCGCTCGAACCGGTATTCGCCAACCGGGCGCCGATCCGGCCGGTCGCCGGAGTGTCCTATGCGGACACCGAGACCGGTCGACGGGCGGTCGGCATCGGTACCGGCCGGGTCGACGAAGTCCATTTCGGACGGCTGCCGGGTGGTGCGGGCGCGCCGGCTCTGCTTGATGCCCCCACGGCAAGCCGGTTGACCGCCGATCGAGCCCGGCGAGCTTGAAGCCTGACCAACTCCCGTTACCTCGTTGTGATCGAAGGGAAGTCCCCCGTCTGCGGCCAACGCGACGGGACTGCGCGACGCCGGGACCGCACGAGATCGAGTGCCGCACCGGAACCCGGCTGCCACGGGAAGACCGGGCGTGGGGAGCGGGCTACTCGTTGACTCGCTTGGGTTTCTCACGATTTCAGGTCGAACAATTGAGCGACTGGGAGGCTCGGATGCCCTTGTCCTATATGGACATCAGGCGCGGCATTTCGACGAATTCGCAGGTCAGCGTCCGACCCGATGGAGTCCGCGCTCCACGGGCAGGTCCGCGGGGACGAGACTTCTTCGGCGACACAACGGAGTTCTCGGCCACCCCTGTTTGGATTTTCGCGCCTCTTGGTAATACTCTGTGTGACGTCGGCCGAGATGGGCCTGACTGTTGGTTCCACTATGGAGGACTGGAATGACGAACAAGGCCCAGCTGATCGAGGCGCTGTCGGAGCGTCTGGGCGACGACAAGAAGGTGGCTGCGCAGGCCGTTGACGGCTTGGTGGACATCATCATCCGTACGGTCAACAAGGGCGAAAAGGTCAACATCACCGGCTTCGGGGTGTTCGAGAAGCGGGCCCGTGCCGCGCGCACCGCCCGGAACCCGCGCACCGGTGAGGCCGTGAAGGTCAAGAAGACCAACGTGCCCGCGTTCCGCGCCGGGACCACGTTCAAGGACGTCATCTCCGGCTCGAAGAAGCTGCCGAAGGCGACCCCGGTCAAGCGCGCCACCGCTGCCACCGCGACCCGTGCGACCGCCACCAAGGCCGCCGCCGCCGCTCCGGCCAAGGCCGCCACCACTCGCACCACGCGGGCCGCTGCCGCCAAGCCGGCCACCACGCGGGCGACCACCACGCGGACCCGTGCCACCGCGGCGAAGCCGGCCGCCAAGGCCACCACCACGCGGGCGGCTGCCACCAAGGCGGCCCCGAAGACCGCGGCGAAGCCCGCCGCGGCCAAGGCCACCGCCGCGAAGGCGACCACCACCCGCGCCAAGGCTGTCGCCGCCAAGCCGGCCGCCACCAAGGCCGCCGCGGCGAAGAAGCCGGCCGCTGCCAAGGCCCCGGCCAAGCGCACGTCGGCCGCCAAGAAGAAGTAGTTCCACAGCTTGACCGGAAGGGCCCCGCACCATGCTGGTGCGGGGCCCTTCGGCGTTCCCACGGGAACTCGGCGGCGCCGCACGGTCGTCGGTGCCGGGGGCATCGTTCTCGCGAGCACCCCGTCGTGGTCACCGGGGTTGAGCGATCGGAAGGCGAGAGTCGGGTAAGCGGTCGACGCGTACGGCATGCCTCGCGCACCGCGCTCGGCGGGGCGACGTCGAGGTTTCGCGCATATCGCTGCCCGACCTCGTCACGCTGATGTCGAGAGTGGGGTTCCGGGACAGCAACTTCTGCATCGACGTGCCGGGGAACCAGGCGGTCCCGGGGCCGGCCATGCAGCTGTGGCAGTGCAACACCGCCGACGCGCAGAAGTGGCTGGTCGGCTTCGCGTGACGGAACCCGTCGAGGTCATGGGGCTCGATACCGGATCGGCCCGGCGGAGCGCAGCGCCCCGGTGATTCACGGTTCGCGGGACCGAAACCCGCTTGACCGGACGGAAATGGCCTCCATCGGCGGCGAGGACGGTTCGTCCTCGCCGCCGACGGGCCGCGCGCCTCGATCTCTCCCCAGTGATCTGCCCGCCACCGCCGTCACTTCCGGGCGGCGGCGACCTTCTTGCGCGGGGCGCGCTTGCGCGGCGCCGTCGCCGGGGCTTCGGCCTCGGCCACCTGGGCCTGCTCGAAGGCCGCGATCACCTCGGACGACAGGCGCCCGCGCTCGGAGACCTCGTAGCCGTTCGCGTTCGCCCAGGCGCGGATCTGCTGGTTGCGCTCGCGGTCGGTCGTGCTCGTCGTGGTCGACTGGCCCGTCGCGACGCGGACCTTGCGGCCACCGATGCGCCGGCCGGCCGCGATGTAGCGGGCGAGCTCGTCGCGCAGGGCGGAGGCGTTGGCGTCCGAAAGGTCGATTTCGTAGGTGACTCCGTCGAGGCCGAACTGAACGGTCTGAGCGGCGGTGGAGCCGTCGATGTCGTCCAGGATCTCGACGAGGACTTTCTGGGCCACGGGAATGCTCCTCAAGCTGGATGTGCGTCCGGGGAACGTGACGTGTGACAAGTTGCACAATGACCGACGTTCTTGGGTGGAGTGTATCCACCCGGGGATCGGTACGGCAATTTCCCGGGGGCTTCCCGCGATTCCGCAGTCCTGATAGGACGCACCGCGCCGGTTCCACTGTGGAGGTCCGGCGCGGCGATTCTCCTTTCCCGGACTACGTTTCGGACGGCGCACCCTGCTCGCCGTGGTGGTAGGGCGGATCCGTCTCCACCGCGTCGCCGGGTGTTCCCTCGGCGGGATCCGCGAGGTCAGCTTTCGCGGCGGCCTCCTTGGCCTCCTCGATGTGCTGCCGGGAGCGGGCCAGCTCCGCGTCGGGGTCTTCCTGCTTCTCGTTCGCCGCCATCACAACTCCTCGCCGGGTCTTCGGGCAATTCCTCACTTGCGGCTACCCGCCGGGGCGGAAGGGCAACCGTCGGGGCGCTGATCGTTTCGGCGGTGGGCAATTCCGGAAACCTGCGGCTCGATTCCGGGGAGGTCTGAGGGCGACACAGACGGCCGTGGGGCCTCGGCCGCGCCGCAGGCGCACCCGGGCGGGCTTGAGTGCGTGACGGCGTTCCTGGGGCTCCGGCTCAGCCCACCCAGCCCGGTGGTCTGTATCGCCGGCCGGTCCGCGCCGTGCCCGATTCTCCCGCGGGCGCCGATCGTGAATTCTTCCGCTGATCCCGCGGCGGTGTCAGCGTCTCCGGCAGAGTCGGGCGGCCAGGCCGAGCCGGGGTTGCTCGGGCGTTTGATGAAGCCGGCGGCGAGCGTGCGACCCGCGGCTTTGCCGGAGCCCTGCCGCGGTGGTGTGGTGAGCGTGTGGCCGGCACCGGTTCCGCGTTCTCCGGGCCCCGCGGGGCACTCCGGCGCGAAACCCGTTGAACGCTGTTTTCAAGCCGGCCCGGGAACGCCGAAGGGCCCCGCACCAAGCTGGTGCGGGGCCCTTCCGGATGAAGCGGAGTTACTTCTTCTTGGCAGCCGACGTGCGCTTGGCCGGGGCCTTGGCGGCGGTGGTCTTCTTCGCCGCGGCGGTCTTGGTGGCAGCCGGCTTGGCGGCAGCCTTCGCCCGCGTGGTCGTCGCCTTCGCCGTGGTGGCCTTGGCAGCGGCCTTCGGAGCCGCCTTGGTGGCGGCCGCGCGGGTGGTGGTGGCCTTGGCGGCCGGCTTCGCCGCGGTGGCGCGGGTCCGCGTGGTCGTCGGACGCGTGGTGGCCGGCTTGGCCGCCGCTGCGCGGGTGGTGCGGGTCGTCGTCGCCTTGGCCGGAGCCGCGGCGGCCTTCGTGGCCGTCGCGCGGGTCGTGGCGGCGGCGGTCGCGCGCTTGACCGGAGCGGCCTTGGCCAGCTTCTTCGAGCCGGAGATGACGTCCTTGAACGTCGTGCCGGCGCGGAAGGCGGGCACGTTGGTCTTCTTGACCTTCACGGCCTCACCGGTGCGCGGGTTCCGGGCGGTGCGGGCCGCGCGAGCGCGCTTCTCGAACACCCCGAAGCCGGTGATGTTGACCTTTTCGCCCTTGTTGACCGTCCGGATGATGATGTCCACCAGACCGTCAACGGCCTGCGAAGCCACCTTCTTGTCGCCCAGACGCTCCGACAGCGCCTCGATCAGCTGGGCCTTGTTCGTCATTCCAGTCCTCCATAGTGGAACTAGTCACGGCCCATCTCGGCCGACACTGCACACGGTATTACCAATACCGCACAAAATCCAACCGGAAGTCGAAATATTTCCTTGCGAGGGCGCTGGTTCCGCCTCTCGAAGGACCTTCGTGAGAGGCGTCCAGGAATGGAAGCCGAACGTCGACCATGGCCCTGAGCAGGCAAAACCCTATGGCAGGGCCGTCCACAGTGGTCGTCCATATAGGACCCGGGCCCCCTCGGAAGACTTTTTTCGCGACACGCCGGGCGAGCGCCTCCCGGCGTGTGGCCGGTGCCACTCCGGGCCCGATCCCGCACAGCGGCGGGGGTTCCCGGGCCCGCCGGCGGACCCGCCGCCGGGGATGCCGGGGCGTCCGGCGGGGCCGGCGGCGCCGCTTCGCCGTGGGGCCAACGCAGTAACGCCCCGGCGCCCCGGAGCGACCTCTCCGGGGCGCGGCGAGGTCCGTTGCGGCGCAACCGGTGGCGCTCGCGCGGGAAGACCGCGGGAAGACGCTGAGGCGAAAAGGATCTTCCCCGTAGGGTGAACTCACTCGTTCGGCCCAGCCCGCGACCGCTGGTGACGACTCCGGTACGCCACCACCACTACGCCGTGTTGGGCGCGGGACTGTCGGTCCGGCGAGCTAGTCTGCGGCCGGAGGAAGCGCCGGGCGGACAGGGAGAACCGTGGACCAGGACACGCTCACGACCGTGGTCGGCCGGGTGGCCGGGACCGAGGATTCGACGCCGCTGCAGTTCCACGTGGCCATCGATCCCGAGGCCTACCTGCAGCTCGACGACGTCGTCGTCACCCGGCGGGAACTCCCCGGCCTGGGCGAAGTCACGTCCTTCGGGGTCGTGACGCAGGTGAGCGCGCGGCACGAGGGCGCCAGCTTCGGCAGCGACGTCTTCCTGATCTCCGACGGCGTCCTGCCCGCGCAGGTGCAGGAGATCGCCGAGATCGCGACCACCCGCGTCGAGCCCGAGTGCTACGTGCCGCCGCGGCCGGGGGCCGTCGTCCAGCGGGCCGTGGGGGAGGATCGCGCGCAGGCGCTGTACTTCGACAACATGACCCGCCAGGTGGCGGTCGGCCTGGGGCGGGACGGCGAACCCGTCTACCTCAACATGGACTTCCTCGACGGCACCCGCGGCGCGCACGTCAGCATCAGCGGCGTCTCCGGCGTCGCCACCAAGACGTCGTTCGCGTTGTTCCTGCTGCACTCGATCTTCCGCGGCGGCGCCCTGCCCAACGCCCACAACGCCAAGGCCCTGGTGTTCTCGGTCAAGGGCGAGGACCTGCTGTTCCTCGACACCCCGAACATCCACCTCGACGAGAAGCTCAAGGCCGAGTACGCCAAGCTCGGCCTGCCCGCGGAGCCCTTCGCGTCGACCGGCTTCTTCGCCCCGCCGACGCCGTCGGACACCGCGGGGAAGCCTTACGTCACCGGGCGCACGTCCGGCGTCGGGGCGTTCTGGTGGACCATCGCGGAGTTCTGCGCCAAGGACCTGCTGCCCTACGTCTTCGCCGACGCCGAGGACGAGCGCAACCAGTAC
The DNA here is from genome assembly GCF_040682155.1 of Amycolatopsis sp. NPDC051371. Classification (NCBI taxonomy): domain Bacteria; kingdom Bacillati; phylum Actinomycetota; class Actinomycetes; order Pseudonocardiales; family Pseudonocardiaceae; genus Amycolatopsis; species Amycolatopsis sp. NPDC051371. The sequence continues at coordinate 34,317 of NZ_JBFBAG010000009.1, read as the reverse complement.
ACGATGGTCATCCACCAGGTCGCGAACCGGTTGCGCCTGGACAGCGCCCCCGCGGGCAAAGACGGTGCCGCCAACGTCGACGGCGTTCTCTGCCGCACCTACGCCGAACTCGTCGACGTCATCTGCGAGCGCGTCACCGACGAGGAAACCCGCGCGAGCTGGGCGGGCGCGGTCACCGGTGCCGGCACGGTCAACGCGTTCATCCGCCGCCTGCGCTCGAGCCAGCGCGCGCTCAACGGCCTCATCCGCGGCGACCTCACCGACCACCCCGCACGTCAGCTGTCGACGGAAAACCAGCAGGTGACCGTCGTGGACATCCACAACCTCGTCGAGCGCGCGCAGCGGTTCGTCGTCGGTGTCACGCTCGCCGCGGAGACCGCGCGCAAGGAAGCGGCCGGCCCCGGCGGACTCCTGTTCACGATGCTGGACGAGCTGAACAAGTACGCCCCGCGCGAAGGCAGCAGCCCCATCAAGGAGGTGCTGCTGGACATCGCCGAGCGCGGCCGTTCCCTCGGCGTCATCCTCATCGGCGCGCAGCAGACGGCCAGCGAAGTCGAGCGCCGCATCGTCAGCAACAGCTCGGTGCGGATCGTCGGGCGCCTCGACGCCGCGGAGGCCTCGCGCCCCGAGTACGGCTTCCTCCCGGCCAGCCAGCGGGTCCGCGCGACGCTCGCCACGCCGGGCACGATGTTCGTGAGCCAGCCGGAGATCCCGGTGCCGATCGCCGTCGGCTTCCCGTTCCCGGCCTGGGCCACGCGGCTTTCCGAGGCCGGGAAGGTGCCGACGACCACGGTGGCGTCGAGGAAGTCCGATCCTTTCGCCGGTCTGCCGGGGGGCAGCGGCGACCCGTTCGGCGACGACCCGCCGCCGTTCTGACCGACCCTGTCCGAACGGAAGAACGGAAGGACGCCGCGTGAAGTTCCTGCACACCTCCGACTGGCACGTCGGCAAGACGCTCAAGGGCCGCAACCGCCTGGACGAGCAGCGGGCCGTGCTCGGCGAGATCGTCCGGGTCGCGCGGGACGAGGCCTTCGACGCGATCCTCGTCGCGGGCGACCTCTACGAGACGTCGGCGCCGTCGGCGGCCGCGCAGGAACTCGTGGTCCAGGCGCTGATGGCGTTGCGCGACACCGGCGCCGAGGTGATCGCGATCGCCGGGAACCACGACCACGCGGCGACGTTCGAGGCGTACCGGCCGCTCCTGCGGAAAGCGGGCATCCACCTCACCGGGAACCCGCGGCCGGTCGCGGACGGCGGGGTCGTGTCGTTCGACGCCCGGTCGACCGGCGAGCGCGTCAACGTCGCCGTGCTGCCCTTCCTTTCCCAGCGCTACGCGGTCCGCGCCGCCGAGCTGCTCGCCGGGACCCCGGCGGACAACATCGGCGAGTACGACCAGCGCGTGCGCGACATCCTGGAACACCTCAAGTCCGGGTTCTCCGCCGGCGCGGTGAACCTCGTCATGGCGCACCTGACGGTGACCGGCGGGACCATGGGCGGCGGCGAGCGCGCGGCGCAGTCCATCTTCGAGTACCACGTGCCCGCGACGGCGTTCGGCGCCGATCCGCACTACGTCGCCCTCGGCCACCTGCACCGGCGCCAGTCGCTGCCCGCCGCCTGCCCGGTGCACTACAGCGGCTCGCCGTTCGCCGTGGACTTCGGCGAGCAGGACAACAAGAGCGTGGTCCTGGCCGTCGAGGTGACGCCGACGACGCCCGCGAAGATCACCGAAATCCCGATGACGGCGGGACGACGGCTGCGGACCGTCCACGGCACGGTGGCGGAGCTCGTCGGCCGCGCGCAGGAGTTCGGCGAGGACTACCTCCGCGTCTACGTCCGCGAGGCGACCAGGGCCGGGCTGCGCGAGGAGATCCAGGAAGCCCTGCCGAACGCCCTGGAAATCCGCATCGACCCGGAGTTCGCCGCCCCGGTGACGACGGCGGGCGGCGACCGCGCGATCGCGGACCGTTCGCCGGGGGAGCTGTTCGCGTCGTACTGCGAGGAGCGGACTGTCGAGGACAAGCGCGTCCAGTCGCTCTTCTCGCGGCTGCACGACGAAGAGACGAGCGGGGTGTGACATGCGGCCTGTACTGCTGGAGATGACCGGCTTCGCGTCGTTCCGCGACAAGACCGAAGTCAGCTTCGAGGACACGGACTACTTCGCGCTCGTCGGGCCGACCGGTGCCGGCAAGAGCACCGTGATCGACGCGCTCACCTTCGCCCTCTACGGCTCTGTCGCGCGCTGGGACCACGAAGGGCTCGTCGCCCCCGCGCTCGCCCCGACGGCGAACCGGGCCACCGTGCGGCTGGTGTTCGACGCCGGCGGCGCGCGCTACCACGTCGTGCGGGAAGTCCGGCGCAGCGGCGGGAAGAAACCCACGGTCAGCGTGAAGAACGTCCGCCTGGAACGGCTCGCCGACCCGACGACGCTCGGCGGTCCCGAGGACGACGCCGACCCGGTCGCCGCGGACTCCGAGGTCACCCCGGCCGTCGAACGCCTGCTCGGGTTGACGTTCAAGCACTTCTGCACCTGCGTGGCGCTGCCCCAGGGCGACTTCGCGGAGTTCCTGCACGCCAAGGCCGCCGACCGGCAGAAGATCCTGATCAAGCTGCTGGGCCTGGAGGTCTACGAACGGATCGGCCGCCGCGCCGGTGTCACGGCGGAGCAGCAGAAGCAGCGCGCCGCCGTCCTCGCCGAACAGCTCGGCAGCTACGCCGACGCGACCGAAGAAGCCGTCGAAGAGCTTTCCGCGCGGATGGCGGCACTCGCGGACCTCGACGCGCGGGTCAGTGCGGCCCTGCCGGGTTTGTCCGACGCCACCCGCTCGCACGACGAAGCGCGGCAGCTGGTCGCGTCGCTGACGCGGGAGCTGGGTGTTCTCGACGCGCTGGAACGCCCGGACGGCGTCGAAGACCTCGAAACCCGGCGCCGCACCGCGGCGGACGCGGCCACGACGGCCAGCACCGGGCTGGAGACGGCCGAAACGGCGGACGAAGCGGCCCGTGCCGCGCTCGCCGCCGCTCCCGCCCGCGGTGAGCTGGAACGGATCCAGGTCGCGCGCGCTGAGCTTGCCGAGGCCGAGAAGGCCCTCCCGCGTCTGGAGGAGGCCGCGAAGACGGCGTCGCAGGAGAAAGAGGCGGCGACCGCGGCGGTGGCCGAAGCGGTGTCCGTCGTCGACGCGGCCCGGAAGAACAGGGACACCACGGCGCGCGCCGCCGAGGACGCCGCCGCCGAAGCCGCGCGGGCCCGGCAGGCCCGTGACCGGCTGGCCGGGCTGCGGCCGCCCGCGGATCTCGGGGACCTGTCGGCGGATTCGGCGCGCGTGGCGAAACGCACCGCCGACGCCGACACGCGCCTGCGTGCGGCCGAGGCAGCGGATGCCGAAGCGCGTAAGGCGCTGGGCGCGCAGCCGGACGTCGCTCCACTGGCTTCGGCCCGGTCCGACGCCCGCACGCTCTACGCGGTGTGTGAGGCGCAGCGGAAGGCCGCGCCCGAGCAGGCCGCTCGCCGGAAGGATCTCGAAACCGCGCGTACTTCCTTCGCGAGCGCCGACGCAGAACTCGTCGCCGCGAAGACCGCGCTGAGCGAGGCCGAACGCACCGGGCAGGCCCTGGTGCTGCGAGCTGGGCTCGCCGTCGGGCACGCGTGCCCGGTGTGCGAGCAGGTAGTCACGACGCTGCCGGACGCGGGCGGGCACGCCCACCTGGCCGAGGCGCGGGAACGCGTCGAGCGCGCCGAAGCCGGCCGCGCCGCCGCCGAGTCCGCGCTGCGCCAGCTGGAGCGGGCCGTCGACCGCGACGCCGACTCGGCCGTCGCCGCGGCCGCGCAGGCGGAAGAACTGCGCGTGGTGCTCGCCGACGTCGACGGTCCGCCGGAGTCGCCGGTACTGCGGCGCCGGGTCGAGGCCTCTTTTTCCGAGCAGGACTACGCCGATCTCGTCGCCGCTGTCCGCGCGCGGGGCGAATGGCTGTCGGCGACGATCGAGGGCCGTTCGCGCGTTGCCGAGGCGGCGCGCGCCGCGGACACGGAACTGGCCGCGGCTCGCGCCGAACGCGCGGCGGCGCAGAACGACGCCGACGTCGTCGAAAAGTCGTTCGCGGCGGCACGGGAGGCGTTGCGAGCGGCCCGGGATCCGCTGGTGGAGCTGGGCGCGCCGGCGATCGACGGCGACGACGTCCCGGCGGGCTGGCAGCGGCTGACCGCCTGGGCGGCGGCCACGCTCGAAGACCGGCGGACGGCGCTGGCCGCGCTCGAAGCGGCCGCCGAAGCCGTGGGCAAGGAAGCCGTCGTCGCGGCGGACGACCTCGCCTCCGCCGAGCGGGACGCCGAACAGCGGCGGAAGCGGGCTTCGGAGGCGGCGCTCGCCGAACAGTCGGCGAGCACCGAGTGGGCGAGCACGCGGCGCCGGCACGGCGAACTGATCGAGACGCTCACCGGCGCGCCGTCGGCCGAAGTCGTCGTTTCGCAATTGGTGAAAGTGGCGGAACTCGAGAAAGCCGCGAAGACGGCCGACGCGGACCTGCGGACCGCCCGCGCGGCCGCGAAACGAGCCGCGGAAGCCCAGGCGCGCATCGCCGAACAGGTCGACGCCGAACGGCAGCGGCTGTCCCGGGCGCGCGACCCGCTGGTGAGCCTCGGAGCCCCGCCGATCGACGGCGAGAGCCTCCTCGGCGCCTGGACCGCGCTCACGGACTGGGCGGCCGGGCAGGCGAACCGGCACCGCGACCGGCTGGCCGCCGCCACGACCGCCGAGGGCGAAACCGCCGAAGCGTTGCGCGTGGCCGAACGCGCGGTCGTCGACGACGTCACCGCGCTCGGGATTTCCCTGCCGGAGGGACCGGTGCGCGACCGCGTCCCGGTGGCCGTCGCCGCGGCCCGGGCGCGGGCCGAGGGCGACCACACGGAGATGAAGCGGCGCGTGGCGCGCGTCGCGGGCCTACAGGGCGACATCGCGGCTGCGGACTCCGAAGCGCAGGTCGCGCGGCTGCTCGCGGATCTCCTGCGCTCGGACAAGTTCCCGCGCTGGCTGATCGCCGGGGCGCTCGACACGCTCGTCGCCGAGGCGTCCGCGTCGCTGCTGGAGCTGTCCGGCGGCCAGTTCGAGCTGACCCACGACAAGGGCGACTTCCTGGTGGTGGACCACAACGAGGCCGACGCCCGCCGCCCGGTCAAGACGCTGTCCGGCGGGGAGACGTTCCAGGCGTCGCTCTCGCTGGCCCTCGCCCTGTCTTCGCAGCTGGGCGCGATGGCGGCAGAGGGCGCGACCAAGCTCGAGTCGATCTTCCTCGACGAGGGTTTCGGCACCCTGGACGAGGCCACCCTCGACGTCGTGGCGTCCACTTTGGAGAACCTGTCGGCCACCGGCTCCCGGATGGTCGGGGTGATCACGCACGTGCCGGCGCTCGCCGAGCGCGTGCCGGTGCGGTTCCTGGTCACCCGCGACGGCACCGGCTCGCACATCAGCAGGGAGGGCGCATGACGGCCGTGGCCGGGATGAACTTCAGCATCGACTCGTGGGACCCGGGCTACGGCAGTTCGATGGAGGCCGAGGAACTGGCGCGGTCCGGGGCCGAGGTCGAGCTCGAGGTCGAGGTGCCGACGGAAGAATGGGCGCCGATCGACCCGACGCCGGTGTCGCCGCCCGAGGCCATCTTGTTCGTCGACGGCGTCCGCCGGATCGACGCCCGCGTCTGGATCGACGACCAGGCCGGGATGAACTCGGCGTCCATCGGGCTCTGCGCGTCGTACGCGGCGGGGGTGGTGTGCTGCTGCGACGGGCGGGCGCACGTCGTCGCGACCGACGTCCGGCGCGGGGTGTTCACGGTGGCCTCGGAAGCGGGCGACATCCCGACTTCCGCGGGGGTCTACCGGGCGTTCCGCGCGACGGCCAAGGAGGACAAGCCGCTGGCGGTGGTGCTGTCGTCGGCGTTGCAGGAGCAGCTGGCCGAGGCCGAGCTGGACACGTCCGCCGAGGCGCGCCGGGCGATCGCGGGTCACGTGGGCAGCGACCTGCTCGTGGTGGACGGGCCGTTGAGCGGCCGCACGCACCTGCCCCGCGCGGTGGGGTTCATCAAGAGCCACCAGACGACCTACCTGCCGGGCGACCTCAACGCGATGGTCGGCCGGCTGGGCCCGCACCAGCGCACGCCGGTGTTCCTGATGGGCACGACGTGGGTCCGGCATTCCTGGTACCTGCGCTTGCCGTCGGTCGGGGGCCCGCCGTGGTCGGGGGTGGTCCGCGTGGAGGCGGCACCGCACCTCGGACGTGCGGAGGTGGCCGAGCTGGCGAACCTCACGCAGTCAGTGCTGGGGCGGTTCGCTTCGGTGGCTTACAAGGACTCGCGGGCGCCGCAGAACCTGTATCCGATCGCGGGGCTGGAGCGTGATCTGCGGCATCGGCTGGGGGACCAGCAGTTCGTTTACCGGGCGTTGAGGCTGGCCGCGGCTCGCTGAGACCCGCTGCGGCTCGCCGGTGCTGGGCCGGTGATGGCCGCCGCGGCCCGCCGAAGCCCGGACGGGCCCCCGCCCTTCCCTGGCAGGGTTCCGGCAAGGTCCCGGTCGCACGCTCGCCGCCGGCCCCACCCAACGTCTTGAATGAGTCATTCAGGTCTTCGGAGGTCCTGAATGACTCATTCAAGACACGTCGACGCCCGAGCAATCCCGATCCGGCCTGGCCACCCGACTTTGCCGGGCCCCCGCCCTTCCCTGGCAGGGTTCCGGCACAGTCTTTTGTGCTGTTCAGGTGGGTATTCCGAGCAGGGTGAGGGCTCGGGTGGCGTTGCGGGCGGCGTGGCGGAGCGCTTGGGCGATGTTGGTGTGCCCGGCTTGTCGGTGTGCGCTGGTGGCGAGGTTGCGCAGGCTGGCCATGACGCAGGGTGCGGTGCCGGTACGGGCCCGGGATTGGTCTTCTTGATAGGTAACGTCGCGGACCCAGTGGAGCTTGTTTCGATGTGCCAGTGGCCGCGAACGTAGCCTCCGATGTGGGCGGGGTGGGCGTAGCGGCCGGTGAGGCTGGTCAGCCCGAGCGCGGCGTGGGCGGAGCGTTTCTGGCTGCTGTGGTGGGTGATGTACCGCTCGATGAGGAACGCGTGCGTGGCGTGGGGGAAGTCGATGGTCGGGTAGCCGAGGAACTCGCCCAGGGGTGCGAGCTGGATGGTGCGGCGTTCGCTGCGGCCGTGCCCGCTGCCGCTGGTGTGGTGGGTGGGGATCTCGTGCCAGGGCAGGGTGTCGAGCAGGCCGTGGAGGCGGTGTTGGTTCTCTTTGACGGTGAACACGTAGTCCGCGCCGCGTTGGTGCAGGTAGCGGGCATGTTCGGCGGTGGTGTGCAGGGCGTCGGCGGTGACCACCCGTCCGGTCAGGTCGATCGTGTCCAGCAGTGGTTGGAACCAGCTGATTTCGCTGCTTCCGGCCGGGACTTGGCGTTGAGCGAGCACGGTTGCCGTTTCGTGGGTGATCGCGGCGAGCAGGTGCACTCCGGCGCCTCCGGTGCGAGCGAAGGTGCCGCGCAGGGATTTGGCCGTTCACGGCGATCGCTGCCGGCGCGGTCTCGGCCGGTCGGTGGTGCTGGTGTCGTGCTCGGCGAGCCAGCTGCTGATCACGTCGTCGAGGATGTCGCCGTCGACCCGGCCGGCCATCCGTCGCACGGTCGCCTCATCGGGTGCTGCATATCGGGCTTGGCGGGGATCGAAACGGGTGCCTAGTGCGGCCAGCACGGACTGTGGTGCGTCGGCGGCCCATTCGCCGATCGCGGTGAAGGACTGGGCTCCTGCTACTACGGCTGCGGCGGCGAGCGCCAGGATCGACCCGATCGAATGTCGTACGCCCCGGCGATCTCGGGGTCGGGTCTGCCGGCGAGCTGTATGCGCAGGTCAGCGGCCCAGCATGGATCGGTGTCGGAGTCGATGACCGGGGTCAGGCGATCACGTACGACAGGGATCAGGCGCGATTGCGCAGCGGGCACGGCTCTCTCACACGATCATGGGACCTAGACAATCACATGATCAACGAGGGTCGTGCTCGCCCTGTATCCAGGCCAAAAGACTTTGCCGGGCCCCCGCCCTTCCCTGGGGGGCGTGCCCTGCTCCAGTCTATCGGCCCCCACGGACGACCCGGGCGATCGTTGCTCTCGGAGGGGTCGTTCGTCCACAACTGGCAAACGGTGTGGACAACTCGGCTCCGGCCCGCCGCATAGACCGGCCCGGCGGCGCGAGCGTCGCCGGGCCGGAATCCGCCCTCTGGGGGTGGGCGGCCCCGGGACGGCGGCCTGGGGACCGGCCGACCCGAGGTGTCCTTTGTGGAGGGTCAGCTCAGCGAGCCGTCCCCCGTCTGCGGTGCGCCCGCCGGCTTGACCGCGACCTGCGGTTTCGCCGGCTTGGTGGGCTTCGGCGTCGAAGGCCTGGTGGCCGGCGGCTTGGCCGTCGAGGACGGCGGCGGGGTGCCCAGGATCGTGAAGGTTTTAGTCCCCGTCCGGCCGTCCGAGCACGTGAACGTCGCGGTGTACTTGCCCGGCGTCTCGATCGCCGTGGTCCGGCCGCGGTGTTTGCCGAAATTGCCGCCCTCGGTCCACTCCAGCGGCGCCGCGAAGCCCTTCGACGTCACCGGCGAACTCGGATTGCAGCCGCCGCTCGCCGCGGGCGTTTCCGCGCGGATCGGGCCGCCCGGCTCGACCTCCTGGGTCAGTCCCCAGACGACTTCGGCGGCGTTCGCCGGGACCGATACCGTCAGTGTCGCCGCCCCCGCGGCCATTACTCCGATCAGTGCTTTCTTGAGCATGATCCGCCCCCTCTCCTGCGTATCCCTTCCACGCTTGAGCCGCGAAAACGGTTGAGCCCCGGAAATGTTCAAGTACGTGAACGACTATCGAGTCTATGTTTACTGGTCACGTATGCGTTAGCTTGTCCGCCGTTGATCCCGTTCGGTGACGAGGGAGACTCGATGCGCAACGGCCGGCTCGTTCTTGCCGCGGTTTTGGGACTGTCGCTCACGGCCCCCGCGACCGCCACCGCGGACGCACAGCCCTGGCGCGACGCCCGCCAGTCGCCCGACCGCCGCGCCGCGGAGCTCGTCGCCGCGATGACCCTCGACGAGAAGATCTCCCAGCTGCACCTGCAGCCCGACGCCGAGCACCAGCGGTTCGTGCCGCCGATCCCGCGCCTCGGCGTGCCCGGCTTCCGGATCGCCAACGGCCCGGCCGGCATGGGCCCGGCCGACGACAAACCGCAGAAGCCGGCGACCGCGCTGCCGGCCACGATGGCGCTTGCGTCGACCTTCGACACGGGCCTCGCGCGCCGCTACGGCCGCCTGATCGGCGACGAAACCCGCGCGCTCGCGCACAACGTGTCCGAAGGTCCCGACATCAACATCGCCCGCGTCCCGCGCAACGGCCGGACGTTCGAGGGGATGGGCGAGGACCCGGTGCTGGTCGGCGACATGGGCGCCGCCGACATCCGCGGCATCCAGGAGAACGGCACCATCGCCGAGGTCAAGCACTACGCGGCGAACAACCAGGAAACCCAGCGCCAGAGCATCGACGAGCACATCGACGAGCGCACCCTCAACGAGCTCTACCTGCCGCACTTCGAGCAGGCGGTCACCGAAGGCCACGCCGGCTCGGTGATGTGCGCCTACCCGAAGATCAACGGCGTGTTCACGTGCGAGAACCCGGCGCTGCTGCAGGACAAGCTGCGCGACGACTGGGGGTTCAAGGGGTTCGTCCAGTCCGACTGGGGCGCCGCGCACAGCACCGTCGGGTCGGCGAACGCGGGCATGAACCTCGAGATGATCGACGGCACCTGGTACGGCGAGAAGATGAAGCAGGCGGTCCTCGCCGGGCAGGTGAGCGAACAGCGCGTCGGCGAGCTGCTGCTGCCGCGGTTCCGCACGATGTTCGCGTTCGGGCAGTTCGACCACCAGCCGGTGCTCACCCCGCTGCCGACCGCGCAGCACGACGCCGCCGCGAAGGAGTTCGCCGAACGCGGCATGGTGCTACTGCGCAACGAGCACGCCCAGCTCCCGCTCGACGACCGGGCGGTGAAGTCGATCGCGCTGATCGGGCCGTTCGCGACCAAGGCCAAGACCGGCGGCGGGGGCAGCTCCGCCGTCATCCCGACGTCCACAGTGGACCCGTTGCCCGGGCTGCGGCAGCGGGTTCCGGGAGCCGCGGTGACCCTCGACGACGGCAGCGACCCGGCGCGCGCCGCCGAGCTGGCGCGGACCGCCGACGTGAGCGTCGTGATGGTCGGCGACAACGAGGCCGAGGGCAAGGACCGGCCGAGTCTCGCCCTCGACGGCAACCAGGACGCCCTGGTGACGGCGGTCGCCGCGGCGAACCCGCACACCGTCGTCGTGGTGAAGAGCGGCGGCCCGGTGCTCATGCCGTGGGCGTCGTCGGTGCCGGCGATCCTGCAGGCCTGGTACCCGGGCCAGCAGGACGGCGCCGCGGTGGCGGGCGTGCTGTTCGGGGACGTCAACCCGTCGGCGAAGCTGCCGATCACGTTCCCCGCGGCGGACGCCGACACCCCGGCGAACACGGTGGCGCAGTTCCCGGGCGTGGGTGGCGTCGCCGAGTACTCGGAAGGGCTGCAGGTCGGCTACCGGTGGTTCGACGCGCAGGGCAAGACGCCGCTGTTCCCGTTCGGGCACGGCCTGTCGTACACGACGTTCGCGTTCTCCGGGCTGTCGGTGCGGAACACCGGCGACGGCGGGACGGCGACGTTCACGGTCCGGAACACGGGCAAGCGGGCGGGCGCCGAGGTGGCGCAGCTGTACCTGGGCTTCCCGGCGGCCGCGGGCGAGCCGCCGCGGCAGCTGAAGGGGTTCTCGCGGGTGGAGCTGGCGCCGGGCCAGGCCCGCCGGGTGACGATCAAGCTGGACGCGCGCGACTTTTCGCTGTGGGACACGGCCGGCCACGCGTGGCGGCCGGTGAAGGGCGGGTTCACGGTGCAGGTGGGCGACTCGTCGCGGTCACTGCCGCTGCAGGCGCCCCTCACCCGGCGCTGAGGCGACGCGATCAGGCCTTGCACCCCGGTGCGACCGCCGCCGCGGCCACCAGCTCCCGGGATTCCACCAGCGGTGCGATCGGGTCGTACATGCCGTCGACGTCCTGCTGGGCCTGCGTCAGCGCCTTCGCCGCCGGGTCCTGCGAGGCCACGTCGCCCGGCTTCGCGTGGTCCAGCGCCGTCTTCGCGTCGCGGGCGCGGTCGCGGGCCGTCGTGAACTTCCCGGCGAACGCCTTCCGGACCTTCTCGGCCAGCGGCACCGGGGCCGGCGGGAGTGCCGTCAGCCGGTCGACGACCTCGCCCGTGCGTTCCGCGATGCCGCCCAGTTGCTCGCTCAGCGCCTTCTGCGCATCCGCGACCGAGCGCGGCTCGGACGTCCCCGGTGTCGCTTCTTCGCCGGTGCGCTTCCGGTAGTCGTGGATGGCGGAGCAGAAGCCGTCCAGCCAGCCGAGCGTCGCCGGGTCGACGGCCGGGGCCGGGGCCGGGGCGAGCGTGGGCGGGGCCGTCACCGTCACGGTCGGCGGCGCGGCCTGGCGCGGCTCCGAACACGCGGTCAGCAGCAGGCAGGCGCCGAGCAGTCCCGTGGCGATCTTCATGGCTTCCCCTCACGCTCCGCGGATACACGCGCGAGGTGGCCCGGCGGTTGCCTCAGGCCGCGGCGAGCGTCCCGCCGAGCGCCGTCCTGCCGTCGTCGGTCAGCTCCGCCCGCGTCCACTGCCCGACGGCCACGACCGGTCCCCGCGCCGGCCGGATCAGCCCGGCCCGCGCCAGCTCGTGCGCCGTCGACTGGTCGCAGCACGGCAACCCGTCGACCCGCAGGTCCGGCTCGCAGCTGCAGGTCAGCTCGGCCCGCCCCGCGCCGACGGCCCGCAGCATCGCCATTGCCCTTCTGTTCAAGATGGTCGGCATGGTCGTTCCCCCTCCGTGGTGCTGTCCTGAAGGAGACGTGACCGCCGTCACCGAATACGCGGTTTTCGCGAGGTTCCCCCGAACGGTGCACGATGACCGCATGACGGATTCGATCGGCGACCCGGCGGTGCGCGCGTTCATCGACGCACTGAACGCGGGCGACCGCACAGCGTTCCAGGCCGCGCTCACCCCGGACGCGACGATGTCCGACGACGGCACGGACCGCGATCTGACGGAATGGACCGAGAAGGAGATCTTCTCCAGCCGAGGTCACCTCGAGGTGGAGACCGCGGAGGACGAAGGGAGGAAGTTCGTCGCGAACTACTCGAACTCGACGTGGGGCGCCATGCGGACGCGGTGGCGGTTCACCGTCCGCGACGGCAAGGTGGCGCGCTTCGAAACCGGCCAGGCCTGAGTTTCCCGTCCGCACCGCGAAACGCCTGTGACTCATGGGGCGCGAGTTACAGGCGTTCCTGCAACGCGTCCGCCGCCGCGAGCAGGTCCGCCGCCCAGCGGGCGCCCGGCTTGCGGCCGATGCGCTCGATCGGGCCCGACACCGACACCGCCGCCACGACCGTGCCCGCCGAATCGCGGACCGGCGCCGAAATGCTGGCCACGCCCGGCTCGCGCTCGGCCACGCTCTGCGCCCAGCCGCGGCGGCGCACCTCCAGCAGCGTCCGCTCGCCGAAGACCGCGTCCGCCAGGATCGTGCGCTGCGTGTGCGGATCCGCCCACGCCGCCAGCACCTTCGCGCCCGAGCCGGCCGTCATCGGCAGCCGCGAGCCCACCGGGACCGTGTCGCGCAGGCCGCTCGGCGGCTCCGCCGTCGCGACGCACACGCGCTGCACGCCGTCGCGGCGGTAGAGCTGCACGCTTTCCCCGGTGACGTCCCGCAGCTTCGGCAGCACCACGCCCGCCGCGTCGAGCAGCGGGTCCGTCGAACCGCCGGCCAGCTCGGCCAGCGCCGTACCGGGACGCCAGCGGCCGTCGGGACCCCGGCGCAGCAGCCGGTGCACCTCGAGGCCGACCGCGAGGCGGTGCGCGGTGGCCCGGGGCAGGCCCGTCCGCGTGCACAGTTCCGCGAGGCCGCAGGGGTCGTCCGCGACCGCCTGCAGAACGGCCACTGCTTTGTCCAGTACTCCGATACCGCTATGCTGTCCCACGACCCGATACTAGCGTCCCGCACTTTGGGAAGTCCAGTATCTGGGAAACCCGAACTCGAGCTGCGCCCTCCCTTCGCGGCTCGCACCAGTTCCGCAGGTGTGCGCCCGAGTTCCACCACCACAACAGACGTGGAAGGAGCCGGAGATGACCAGCCCGACCGGCAAGGCCCGCACACTGGCGGAGAAGGTGTGGGAAAGCCACCTCGTGCGCCGAGGCGAAGGCGCCGAACCGGACCTCCTCTACATCGATCTCCACCTCCTGCACGAAGTGACCAGCCCGCAGGCCTTCGACGGCCTCCGCCTGGCCGGGCGGCCGCTGCGCCGCCCCGACCTGACCATCGCGACCGAGGACCACAACGTCCCGACCGTCGACATCGAGCTCCCCATCGCCGATCCGGTCTCGCGCACCCAGGTCGACACCCTTCGCCGCAACTGCAAGGAGTTCGGTGTCCGGCTGCACCCGATGGGGGACGCCGAGCAGGGCATCGTGCACGTCATCGGCCCGCAGCTCGGCCTGACCCAGCCCGGGATGACCGTGGTCTGCGGCGACAGTCACACCTCGACGCACGGCGCGTTCGGCGGCATCGCCTTCGGCATCGGCACGTCCGAGGTCGAGCACGTCATGGCGACGCAGACGCTCCCGCTGCAGCCGTTCAAGACGATGGCGATCACGGTCGACGGAGAGCTGCGCCCCGGCGTCACGGCGAAGGACATCATCCTGGCGGTGATCGCCAAGATCGGCACCGGCGGCGGCCAGGGCTACATCCTCGAGTACCGCGGCAAGGCCATCGAAGCGCTTTCGATGGAAGCCCGGATGACCGTCTGCAACATGTCGATCGAGGCCGGCGCCCGCGCCGGGATGATCGCCCCGGACGAGACGACCTTCGCGTACCTGAAGGGCCGCCCGCACGCGCCGAGCGGCGCCGACTGGGACACGGCGGTCGAAAACTGGCGGCAGCTGCGCACCGACGACGGCGCCGAGTTCGACGCCGAGGTGCACCTCGACGCGAGCGAGCTGACGCCGTTCGTGACCTGGGGCACCAACCCCGGCCAGGGCCTCCCGCTGGGCGCCGACGTGCCCGACCCGGAGCAGATCCCGGACGAGAACGACCGCATCGCCGCTGAAAAGGCCCTGTCCTATATGGACCTGAAGCCCGGGACGCCGCTGCGGGAGATCTCGGTCGACACCGTCTTCCTCGGCTCCTGCACCAACGGCCGGATCGAGGACCTGCGGGCCGCGGCCGAGGTGCTGCGCGGCCGGAAGGTCGCGGACTCGGTCCGCATGCTGGTGGTTCCCGGCTCCATGCGCGTCCGCAAGGCCGCCGAGGAGGAGGGCCTCGACGAGGTCTTCACCGCCGCGGGCGCGGAGTGGCGCCAGGCCGGCTGCTCGATGTGCCTGGGCATGAACCCGGACCAGCTGAAGCCGGGCGAGCGCAGCGCGTCGACGTCGAACCGCAACTTCGAGGGCCGGCAGGGCAAGGGCGGCCGGACGCACCTGGTCTCGCCGCTCGTGGCCGCCGCCACGGCCGTGCGGGGCACGCTGTCGTCGCCGGAAGACCTGCTGACCGCCGCCCGCTGACCCACCCGAGGAGCTACAGCCATGGAACCGTTCACCCAGCACACCGGCGTCGGCGTCCCGCTGCGCCGGTCCAACGTGGACACCGACCAGATCATCCCGGCGGTCTACCTCAAGCGGGTGACCCGGACCGGCTTCGAGGACGGCCTGTTCGCCGCCTGGCGCGGTGACCAGGACTTCATCCTCAACACCGAGCCGTTCAAGAGCGGCAGCGTGCTCGTCGCGGGCCCGGACTTCGGCACCGGCTCGTCCCGCGAGCACGCCGTCTGGGCGCTGAAGGACTACGGCTTCCGGGCCGTCATCTCCGCCCGGTTCGCGGACATCTTCCGCGGCAACTCCGGCAAGGGCGGCCTGGTGGCCGCGCAGTGCGAGCAGCACGACGTCGAACTGCTCTGGAAGCTGCTCGAAAACGAGCCCGGCACCGAGGTCACGGTCGACCTCGAGACCAAGACCGTGCGGGCCAAGGACTTCACCGCGCCCTTCCAGATCGACGACTACGTCCGCTGGCGGCTGCTCGAAGGCCTCGACGACATCGCTCTGACGTTGCGCCATGCCGGTGAGATCGACGGCTTCGAGGCGGCCCGCCCGTCCTGGAAGCCGACGACGACGCCGGTCGCCGTGGGCTAGCTCGGCTTCGGGGCGGGATTCCTTGTCTTCCAAGGGATTCCGCCCTTTTCGGCCGGCTGTCGACACGACACCAGACGGACCTCCGGCGGCCCTTTCGAGGTCGTTTCGCGAGGCGGAACCCGTCCCCCGGCAAGGGAAGGATTCCGCGTCCCGTCTGGAATTTGTGCTGTCTTGGTAATACCGTGTCGCTAGTCGGCCCGACGCGGCCGTGGACGAGTACTTCCTTCTTGGAGGACTGGAATGGCCAACAAGGCCCAGCTGATCGAGGCGCTGACGGAGCGCCTGGGCGACAAGAAGGCCGCTTCCGAGGCGGTCGACGGTCTGGTCGACATCATCATCCGGACGGTCAACAAGGGCGAAAAGGTCAACATCACCGGCTTCGGGGTGTTCGAGAAGCGCGCTCGCGCGGCGCGCACGGCTCGGAACCCGCGCACCGGTGAGGCCGTGCGGGTCAAGAAGACCAACGTGCCCGCCTTCCGCGCCGGGACCACCTTCAAGGACGTCATTTCCGGCGCGAAGAAGCTGGCCAAGGCGGCGCCGGTCAAGCGCGCCACCGCGGGCACGCGCGCATCCACGACAACGCGGGCGACCACGCCTCGCGCGGCAGCGGCGAAGCCGGCGACTGCCCGCGCGACGGCCACGCGAACCCGCGCGACGGCGGCCAAGCCGGCGACGACGACGCGCGCGACGGCGGCGAAGGCGGCCCCGAAGACGACGACGCGCGCCAAGGCGGCCCCGAAGACGACGGCGGCCCCGAAGACGGCCGCGGCGAAGACGACGGCGGCCAAGCCGGCCGCCGCGAAGTCGACGACGGCTCGGAAGACGACGGCCGCGAAGACCACAACGGCCGCGAAGACCACGACAGCCCGGAAGACCACGGCCGCCAAAGCACCTGCCCGGCGGACCACGGCGGCGAAGAAGAGCTGACCGCCCGAAACTGTCGGACCCCTGCGGTAACGTGAAATTCGGGGGTCCCCTGGGGGGTGACCTCCGCTGGGCCAGTGGCTTTTCCGGCAGGGCCCCGCGCGGATGTGCGCGGGGTCCTGCCGCGTTTCCGGACCCGGTGGGGGAGAAGCGATCCGGCGCGGACGCCCGGGACCGCGGCACTCGAGAGCCGGGTCGTACTCGCGTACCGGCATACACGCGAGCCGACCCTCCGGGTACGCGAACCGACTGTGCCGGAACGTGAGCCGACCGTTCGGGTACACCTGCGTTACCCACTGCCAAGATCGGCCGTCCGAACGGGACCCGTGCACCACCCGCTCGGAGCACCCGACCACCCCGGGACCGGTTCCGCCCAATTTCGCAAAGTTGCTTGAGCGCCCGGCCGAGTGATGCCACGCTGCCCTCCTCGGGGTCCGCGTCCGGCGGGTGCCCGGCGGCGCGCGCGAACCCTGGGGGCGACCACCATCGACATCCGGCTGCTCGGCCCGTTCCAGGCGCTCGTCGGCGGCTCGCCGGTCGTGCTGACCAGTTCCCGGCAGCGCGCGCTGCTCGCGACACTGGCCTTGTCCGCGGGGCGCCTGGTGTCGATCGACGCGCTCGCGCGCGGGGTCTGGGGCGAAGAGCCGCCGGCGCACATCCGGGGCAGCCTGCAGACCTACGTCATGCGCCTGCGCCGGCTGTGCGGCGAAGAAACCGTCGTCACCGAACCGGACGGGTACCGGCTGGTCGTCGACCCGTCCCGGGTGGACGCGCTGCGCTTCCTCCGCACCCTCGACCAGGCCGCCGCCGCGACGGACCCCGCCCGTCGCCGGGGCCTGCTCACCGCCGCGCTCGCCGCCTGGGGCGGCGCGCCCCTCGAAGGCATCGGTTCCCCCGCGCTGGCCGCGGAATGGGGCCCGCTGCTGACCGAGCGGTACCTCTTCGCCGTCGAACAGCGCATCGACCTCGACGCCGGGCTCGTCCCCGATGCCCGGCTCGTCGCCGAGCTCACCGACCTCGTCGCGCAGCACCCGCTGCGGGAATCGTTGTGGGAACGGCTGGTGCGCGTCCTGGCCCGCTCCGGCCGCCGCGCCGAAGCGCTGGCCCGTTACGCCGGGCTGCGCGCGTTGCTCGCCGACGAGCTGGGCGTCGAGCCGGGCGAGGACCTGCGCCGCCTGCACGCCGAACTGCTCACCGCCGACACCGGGCCGGCTGTGCACATTGTGCCGCGGCAGCTGCCCTTCGACGTCGCCGGGTTCACCGGCCGCGGCCCCGAACTCGCCGAACTCGACCGCCTGCCGCCCGGCGGCGCGTCCGGCATCGTCGTCATCGAAGGGACCGCGGGCGTCGGGAAGACGTCGCTGGCCGTGCACTGGTCGCACCGCGTCCGCGACCGCTTCCCCGGCGGCCAGCTGTTCCTGGACCTGCGCGGCCACTCCGTGGGCACGCCCGTCACCCCGGACGCCGCGCTGGCCGGCTTCCTCCGCGCCCTCGGCGAGCCGCCCGAGACGCTGCCTTCCACAGTGGAGGAACGCTCGGCGCTCCTGCGCAGCCGGCTGGCCGGCAGCCGCACGCTCATGCTGCTCGACAACGCGCGCGACGCCGACCAGGTCCGTCCGCTGCTGCCCGGCCCCGGCAACCTCGTCGTCGTGACCAGCCGCAACCAGCTGCGCGGCATCGTCGCGCGCGACGGCGCCCGCCGGATCGCCTTGCGCTCCTTCGACGACCAGGACGCCACCGCGCTGCTCGCCGGCAGCGTCGGGCCGCAGCGCCTCGCCGCCGAACCCGCCGCCGTCGCCGAGCTCGTCCAGCTCTGCGGCCGGCTTCCGCTCGCGCTGGCGCTGGCCGGGGAACGCGCGTCGCGGTTTTCCGGCGTCTCGCTCGCGGGGATCGTCGAAGAACTGCGCGACCAGCGGCTGCGGCTCGACACCCTGCGCGACCCGCAGGACGCCGGCACCGACCTGCGGGCCGCGTTCTCGTGGTCGTACAAGGCGTTGCGCCCGGCCGCCGCGCGGTTCTTCCGGCTGCTCGGCCTGCACCCCGGCCACGGCTTCAGCCTGTCCTCGGCCGCCGCGCTGGCCGGGGCGGACCTGCGCGAGGCCCGCGAACTCGCCGACCAGCTCGCCGCCGCGCACCTGCTCAACCAGCCCGGCACCGACCGCTACCAGTTCCACGACCTCCTGCGCGTCTACGCCGCCGAGCTCGTCGAAACCGAGACGACGGCGGCCGAACGCGCGGCCGCGCGGCGCGGGCTTCTCGACTGGTACCTCGCGAGCGTCGCCGAGGCGACCAAGCTCGTCCGCCCCGACCTGCTCACCGACGACATCACGCTCGGCCCCGCGCCGGTGCCCGCCATCCGGTTCACCCAGCACGAACAGACGATCGCCTGGTACACGACCGAACGCGCGGCCCTCACCGCGCTCGTCGGCGTCGCCGCCGAAAACGGCTTCACCGCCCACGCCTGGAAGCTCGCGTGGCTGCTGCGCGGGTTCTTCGCCGAACGCCACGACCGCGACGACTGGATCACGACCGCCCGGACGGCCGTCGACGCCACCCGCGGCGCGGGCGACAACACCGGCCTGCAGTACAGCGCCAACAACCTCGGCTCGGCCTACCTGCGCACCCTCCAGCCCGACAAGGCCCTCGAAGCCCTGGAGGAAGCGCGCGCGGCGTCCGAGGCCGGCGACGGAACCGCGCTGGCGGTGGCGATCCTGTCCAACCTCTCCGGCGCGTACTACGTCCGTGCCGAGTACGCCGAAGCCGAGCGCTACGCCCTCCAGGCGGTTCGTCTCGCGCGCGACCACGGCCAGCGGACGTTCGTGCCGCACGCCCTCCTCAACGTCAGCGCCAGCCGCATCGGCTTGCGCAACTACGACAACGCCGCCGAAGCCGCGCAGGCCGCGCACCAGGCCTTCGCCGACCTGGGCGACCGCTACCACGCGGCGCTGGCGCTGGGAAACGTCGCCGAAGCACTCGAAGGCGCCGGGCGGCAGGACGAAGCGGAGAAGGCAGGCCTGGAAGCGCTCGCCGAGCTGAAGGAGCTGAACGCCGACTACGGCACCATCGACGTCCGGATCACCCTCGGCCGCCTCAAGCTCCGCACCGGCCGGGGCGAGGAGGCGCGGGAGCATTGGGCCGAGGCGCTGACCGTCTGCCAGCGCCTCGGCGACCCCCGCATCCCGCAGATCCGGGCACTGCTGGCGACGGTGCCGACAGTCGGGCCCCCGTCCCGGGATGCGCCGTACCCCTAGCCCGGCGCAGCCCAGCGGGACCCGGATCCAGTACACCAAGATCGACTGTCACGGCGCTGTCTTGTGGCGACGGCGTGCCTCGCCGCTCCCGGCCTCGACGGGCGCTTTCGGGGGTTCGGGCTGAGCCGGTCGCGTCTCCGGGCGACGCGCTTGGTCGGGCGGCCGAGATGTTGTGAATGACTCATTCACCTTGTCCGACGACAGGGCTCCGGCAAAGTCCAGTCGCACGCTCGCCGCCGGCCCACCAAACGTCTTGAATGAGTCATTCAGGTCTTCGGAGGTCCTGAATGACTCATTCAAGACACGCCGCCTCCCCGGAGCGACCGCCGATCCGGCCTGGCCACCCGACTTTGCCGGGACCCTGTCGTCCGACGACGTGAATGAGGCTTTCAAGACGTTGCTGTCGCCAACCTTGCGAGCCCGGCCGCGCCACTCCGCCTGCGCCGGGCCCCGCTCTGGAGCCGCCCCACACTCCCCAGGGCAGCCCCCGCCCTCCCTGGGGGGCGTGCCCTTGTCCAGCGTATCGGGGGTGTCCGACGGAAAGCCGGGAGAGACCGCGGCCGGAGCTTCGTTGTCCACATCATGGCCTGCGTGTGGACAACCGGCTCAGCGGTGGCTGGGGGAGGGCGTCGGCAAGGCGCTCGGGTGGTAGTCGGCCGCCAGCAGGACCGGGCCTTCCGCCGCCGTGGGCGCGCGGAACGACAGGACCCAGAACGAGCCCTTCTTGCTCGGCACCACGCCTCCGCGCGCGGCCGGAAGCTCCACGCCGTCGCGGTCGGCCAACGCGCTGACCAGGTCCGGGATCACCCCGCCCTGGCTGCACACCACCGGCGTCCCGCCGTCGCCCGCGACCGCCAGCAGCCGCGCGACACCCAGCACCGGGTCCGGCCAATACCCCTCTTCCGACAGCAGGGGTTCGTGCCGCACCTCGATCCCGGCGTCGTCGGCGACCCCGTGCACCGTCTGCACGCACCGCAGCCGCGGCGCCGACAGCACCCGGTCCGGCCCGTACAGCGCCAGCACCCGCCGCAACGCCGACGCCTGGCGCTGTCCCGCCTCCGACAACGGCCGGAGGTCGTCGTCGCCGGTCCACTCGTCGCGCTTGCCCGCTTTCGCGTGCCGCACCAGCACCAGCGTCGTCAGGCCGACCGGCACCTCGCAGAAAGCGCGCAGCACCCGCACGTCCTCCGGGCGCGTCAGCAGTTTCTCCGCCGCCGTCGGGCCGAGCCAGCGCAGCTCGTCGACCTCGTCGTTCGCGGCGAACTCACCGGAAACGGCTTCGGCGCTGAAGTAGTCGACCGTCTTCGGGACCGTGCCGGAGCCGGTGCGCGCGGGCACCGGGTACGCCGTCCTGGCCAAGTAGCGGCCCAGGACCGCGTCGAACCCCGTCTCTTCCTTCACTTCCCGCACGGCGGCTTCGGCGATCGTCTCGCCGGGGTCGAGCTTTCCCTTCGGCAACGACCAGTCGTCGTACCGCGGGCGGTGGACCAGGGCGACTTCGGTCGCCTTGCCGGCGCCGCGCCACAGCACCGCGCCGGCCGCCCGTACCTCCTGGGTCATCCGGCGGCCCCGTGCAGCTTCGCCAGCTCCAGCTGGTGATCGCGCACCCGCGAACCGTCGGCCGGGAACGGCGACCACTCGCCGCTCGCGGTCAGCACCCAGCACCGCGTCGCCGGGTCGAGCGCCGAGTCGAAGATGTTGTCGAGCTGCGCGGTCAGCTTCGGGTCCTTGACGCGCACCAGCGCTTCGATCCGCCGGTCCAGGTTCCGGTGCATCATGTCCGCGCTGCCGATCCAGTGCGTGCCGCCGGCGCGGAAGTGGAAGACCCGCGAGTGCTCCAGGAACCGGCCCAGGATCGACCGGACGTGGATGTTTTCGGAAAGCCCTTCGACGCCCGGCTTCAGCGTGCAGATCCCGCGCACCACGATCTCGACCGGCACCCCGGCCTGCGACGCGTGGTAGAGCGCGTCGATGATCTGCTCGTCGACCAGCGAGTTGCACTTGATCCGGATGCCGGCGTGCTGCCCGGCCCGCGCCAGCTCGATCTCCTCGCCGATCGCGCGCACGATGCCGCGGCGGATGCCGTGTGGCGACGTGAGGATCGTCCGGTAGGTGTCCTGGCGGGAGTAGCCGGTGAGCACGTTGAACAGGTCGGTGACGTCCGCGCCGATGCTCGGGTCGGCGGTGAACAGGCCGATGTCCTCGTAGAGCCGCGCGGTCTTCGGGTTGTAGTTGCCGGTGCCGATGTGGCAGTAGCGGCGGATGGTCGAGCCCTCCTGGCGCACGATCATCGACACCTTGCAGTGCGTCTTCAGCCCGACCAGGCCGTACACGACGTGCACGCCCGCGCGCTCCAGCGTCCGCGCCCAGGTGATGTTCGCCTGCTCGTCGAACCGCGCCTTGATCTCGACCAGCGCGACGACCTGCTTGCCCGCCTCCGCGGCGTCGATCAGCGCGTCGACGATCGGGGAGTCGCCCGACGTCCGGTACAGCGTCTGCTTGATCGCGAGGACCTTCGAGTCCGCCGCCGCCTGCTCGATGAACCGCTGCACGCTCGTGGAGAACGAGTCGTACGGGTGGTGCACGAGGACGTCACCCTCGCGAAGGGTCGCGAAGACGCTCTTCGGCGTCTCGCGCTCGCCGAACGCGGGGTGCGTCGCCGGCACGAACGGCCGGTCCTTCAGCTCCTTGTGGTCCACTCCGGACAGCTGGTGCAGACAAGTCAGGTCGAGCAGGCCGGGCACCTCGACGACGTCGGCCGGGTCGACGTCCAGCTCGCGCAGCAGCAGCTCGAGCATGTGCTCGCTCATGTCCTGCGCGACCTCGAGGCGCACCGGCGGTCCGAACCGGCGCTGCGCCAGCTCGCGCTCGAGGGCCTGCAGGAGGTCTTCGTCGCGGTCTTCGTCGACCTCGAAGTCGGCGTTGCGGGTGACGCGGAAGACGTGGTGCTCGGTGACGTCCATCCCGGTGAACAGCTCGCCGAGGTGTGCGGCGATGAGCTCTTCGAGGGGCAGGAACGTCGCCGTCCGGCTGGTCCGCTCGGGCTCGACGCGCATCAGGCGCGGCACGTTGCTCGGCACCTTCACCCGGGCGAAGCGCTCGGTGCCGCCCTCCGGGTCGCGGACCGTGACCGCGAGGTTGAGCGAAAGGCCCGAAATGTACGGGAACGGGTGCGCCGGATCGACGGCCAGCGGCGTCAGCACCGGGAAGATCTGCTCGGAGAAGTAGCTGGACAGCCGGAGCTGGTCGGCGCCGGAGAGGTCGGCCCAGCCGACGATCAGGATGTCGTGCTCGGCCAGCTGCGGGCGCAGGTGCTTCTCGAACGCGCCGGTCTGCCGCTCGACCAGGTCCTGGTTGCGCTTGGCGATGTAGTCGAGCTGCTCGCGCGGGGTGAGCCCGTCCGCGCTGCGCACCAGCAGGCCGGTCTCGTCGCGGCGCTTCAGGCCGGCGACGCGGACCATGTAGAACTCGTCCAGATTGGACGCGAAGATGGCGAGGAACTTCGTGCGTTCGAGCAGCGGCTGCGACTCGTCCTCGGCCAGCGCGAGCACACGGGCGTTGAAGTCCTGCCACGAAAGCTCGCGGTTGAAGTAGCGGTCGTCCGGCAGCGTCTCGGTGGCGGTCGGGGCGGCGGTGACCGCGGGCGGCGCGGACGGGCCGGCGCGGAACTCCTCGCCGGGGCGCTCGCTGGCGCGGCGCCGGGGCGTGGCCGCGGCGGCGGTGGTCTTGCGGGGCCTGGGCTTCCCGGCGTTGGCACGGGCGGCGGTGTCACGTGCGGTCGACTTCGACGGGACCTTCTTGCCGGCGGCCGGTTTGGCCGCGGGGGTCCGGGCGGTGGTCTTCTTCGCCGGCTCCGAAGATTCGCTCGCCGGGTTCCGTCGCCTCCGCGGTGCGGGTGTGCCGCCGTCGTCTGTGCTCACGGCACCCATTCTTCACTAAGCCCGGCCGAATTGCGCAGGCCGCGGTGAAGGTCAGGTGAACAGCTCCGCGGTGTGTTTCCCGACACCCAGCGCGCGCACGTGGGCGAGGTCTTCCGGGGTGTCGACGTCGCTGCGCAGGCTCGGGAGGGCTCCTCGGAGCGGAACCGCTCCGGAGGCGGTGTGTTCGCGCGCCGAGCCCGGGCCGAAGTGCGGGTCGAGGGCGGCGCCGGGGGCGGACAGCAGGAGGGTGGTGCCGGTGCCCTGCCGATCGGCGACGAAGGCCCGGTTCCCCGCGGCTTCGGCGAGGGCGTCGGCCAGGTCGCCGGCGCGCAGGGCGGGGAGGTCGGCTTGGAGGGCGCCGACGACGGAGCCCGGATCGTCTCGCCGGAGGAGTTCCGCGCCGTGGCGGAAGGCGGCGTTGAGGGTGCGCTCGGCGGGTTCCGCGACGATCTCCACGCCGAGCTGGGCGAGTTCGGCGACGGCCGCGGGATCGGCAGCGACGAGCAGGACCCGCCGGACGTGGGCGCCGGAGGTCACGGCGGCGAGGGTGTCGGCGGCGAGCGCGAGGACGAGACCGGGGTGCAGGTCGGCCTCGACGGCACCACGCAGCCGCGACTTGCCGTCGCGGGGGTGTTTCATCGGCACGACCAGGTCCACGTCCACGTGTCCATCTTTACCCGAAACGGCGGGTGGGTGTCGGCGGGAGGGGCAGGTTGTCCACAGGCGACGGGTGTTGTGGACAAGTCCGGGGGTGAGGGGCTTTCGGGGCGGGTGTTGTCGGTGGGCGGCGATACGTTCGAGACGGGGGTTGCCCCAGGGAGGTGGCCCCCTTTGGGTGGGTGGGCTGTGGGTGGGTGGGCTGTGGGTGGGTGGGCTGTGGGTGGGTGGGCTGTGGGTGGGTGGGCTGCTCGGTCGACCCCGCGGCCGCTCGAGTTTCGCCGGCCACTCGTCGACGCCGCCGTGCCGACGAGGTGAACGACTCGTTCACCTCGTCCGACGTCAGGGGGCCGGCGAAGTCGGTGGCCGGGTCTGGCTCGGCGGTCATCCGGCGGCATCGGCGGACGCGGTGGCGTCCTGAATGAGTCATTCAGGTCTTGGGAGGTCCTGAATGACTCATTCAAGACCTTTGCCGAGACCCCGGCGTCCGACGTTATGAACGACTCGTTCATGACCTTCGGACTCCCGCCACAACCCCGCCGATCAGTGCCCCGACCTCGTCGAAGGCACCCTCCCTGGACTGCCCTCACCCCGGCGCGGCAGGATCTGGGGCGGACGTGACACGTGGAGGAGGAGATCGTGGCCCGGCGTGAGAAGGGCGGCTTCTGGGTGGGGTTGGCCGCCGCTGTGTTCTACCCGCTCACCGGCATCGCGCGGCGGGTCTACGTCGGGGACGAGAAGGTTCCGCGGCAGGGGCCCGCGCTGCTCGTGCTGAACCACATCTCGCACCTCGATCCGGTCGTCGACGCCGTGTTCGTGCACCGGGCGAAGCGGGTGCCGCGGTTTCTCGGCAAGGAAAGCCTGACTCGCGTCCCCGTCTTCGGGAAGGTCTTCGTCGGCTCCGGGCAGATCCCCGTCTCGCGCGGGTCGGCCGCCGCCGGGGACAGCCTCAAGGCCGCGCACCAGGCCCTGCAGGAGGGCAAGATCGTCGTGATCTACCCCGAGGGCACCATCACCAAGGACCCGGCCGGCTGGCCGAAGGACTCCTTCACCGGCGCCGCGCGGCTCGCGATCCAGAACGACGTCCCCGTCATCCCCATCGCGCGCTGGGGCACCAACCAGATCTTCGACGGCTACACCAAGAAGTTCACGCCCTTCCCGCGCAAGACCATCACCCACAGCGTGGGCGACCCGATCGACCTCTCCGCCTACCGCGGCGGCAACACGCGCAGCGCGTCGAAGCTGCGGGAGGTCACCAAGGTCATGATGGACGAGGTGACCCGCCTGCTCGGCGAGATCCGGCATGAGGAACCGCCGTCGGCGAAGCCGGGGGACCCCGCCTGATGCGCGCCGACGTCCAGCGGGTCACCGTGCTCGGGGCCGGCTCGTGGGGCACCGCCTTCGCGAAGGTGCTCGGCGACGCCGGGCGCGACGTCACCATGTGGGCGCGCCGCGAGCAGGTCGCCGACGACATCCGCGAGCGGCACGTCAACAGCGCCTACCTGCCCGGCGTCGGACTGCCGGAGAACATCACCGCCACCAGCGACCCGGCGAAGGCCCTCGACGGCGCCCAGGCCGTCGTGCTGGCCGTGCCCAGCCAGAGCCTGCGGGCGAACCTCTCGGAGTGGCGGCCCCTGCTGCCGCCCGAAGCGATCCTCGTCAGCCTGGCCAAGGGCGTCGAACTCGGCACGCTCAAGCGGATGAGCGAGGTGATCGGCGAAATCGTCGGAATCGACGCCGGCGAGGTCGTGGTCGTGACCGGGCCGAACCTGGCCAAGGAGATCGCCGCCGGGCAGCCGTCCGCGTCGGTGCTGGCCTGCGCCGACCACGAACGCGCCGTCGCGATCCAGCGCGCCTGCGCCAACTCTTACTTCCGCCCGTACACGAACACCGACGTCGTCGGTTGCGAGCTCGGCGGCGCGTGCAAGAACGTCATCGCGCTCAGCACCGGGATGGCCGCGGGCCTCGGCCTCGGCACCAACACGATGGCGACGCTCATCACCCGCGGCCTGGCCGAAATGGCGCGCCTCGGGGCGAAACTGGGCGCCGACCCGCTGACGTTCGCCGGGCTCGCCGGCGTCGGCGACCTGGTCGCGACGTGCTCGTCGCCGCTTTCGCGCAACCGGACGTTCGGCGAGCGCCTCGGCCGCGGCGAGACCCTCGAACAGGCGCAGGCGGCGGGTGGCGGGCAGGTCGCCGAGGGTGTGATGTCGTGCTCGTCGATCCGGGCGCTGGCCGCGAGCGTCGGTGTCGACATGCCGATCACCGACGCGATGCACCGCGTGTGCCACGAGGGTGTCGACCCGCGGCAGGCCGGCGCCGAACTGCTGGGTCGCTCGCAGAAGCACGAGTGGTCCTGACGAAACGCGGTGTGACCTACCGCCCGGATGGTGGGAGCGGCTTGACCGGGCCGGGGCCGTACGGAACTCTGGTCGCCATGTTCGCGTGCGAGATGACTGAGCTGCGGGGCCGCCACGGCCTTCGCGCCGTCATGTGCGCGTGTCGCTGTTGTCGGTGAACCCCGCCCCGGCCCAGTTCGACACTCCCTTTTCTCTTCCGTGAGGACCCTCATGTTCGCCGTTCCGGACAACACCCTGCTGCGTCCCGAGAACCCCGCGCTGCGCCACCCCGTGCGCGTCGCGCTGGAGGTCGCCGCCGACCGCGACCGCTGGAAGCACCTGCTGCGCTACGACCCCGACGAGCGTTTCGCGGCGCTCGTCGAGAAGGACGAGCAGCAGGAGGTCTGGCTGATGAGCTGGCTGCCCGGCCAGCGCACCGATCTGCACGACCACGCGTTCGCCAGCGGCGCGTTCACGCTGGTCAGCGGCCACCTGACGGAGGCGGTGGCCCGCCGTGCGCCGGGCGGCCGCGCGGTCACCGAGCTGCACGCGCTCTCGGCGGGGCAGTCGCGGGTGTTCGGCCCGGGGTACGTGCACGAGGTGCGCAACGACGGTCCGGACCCGGCGATCTCGATCCACGTCTACCGTGACGCCGAGCGCGAGATGCGTACGTACCACCTCGACCCGCTGGGCGGCCCGGTCCTGGACTGAACCAGGCGCCCGCTGCTGCCAGCTCGCTCGCGGGCTGCCTAGTCCAGGTCGCCACGTGCCCGGAACTCGCGCTCGATCGTCTGCCGGTCCGCGCCGGCCGCGAGCAGCGTGTGCAGCAGGATCCGCGACTTGCGCGCGTCCAGCCAACCGGCCATCGTCGCGCCCATCGCGATGAGGCTCGACTCCGAGCCGTGGAAACCGTACGTCGATCGCAGCGTCGGGCCCGCGCCGGTCCGCGAAGCGACCACCACCGGCAACGACGACACCAGTCGCGCCACCACGTCGGCCGTACCCGACGAGACGTGGCCCGCGCCCGTCGCTGCCACCACCACGCCGCGCACTCCCGGCTGCGAAGCCGCGTACGAAAGCACCGCGCCCGAGTCGTCCAGACCGGCTTCGACCACCGGCACCAGCCCGGCGAAATCACCACCGGCCAGGGTGGGAAGCCGTGGCGGCGACGGGTGGAACCAGTGCACCGCCCGCTCGACGACCATGCCGAGCGGACCCGCGGGCGCCGACGAAAACGCTTCCAGGTGGCTCGAATGCGCCTTTCGCACCCAGCGCGCCGCGTGGACGTCGTCGTTCAGCGTCACCAGCACGCCCCGCCCGCGGCTGCGCGGATCGGCCGCCACGGTCAGCGCGGTGCGCAGGTTCGCCGGCCCGTCCGGACTGAGCAGGCCCGCGTTGCGCATCGCCCCGGTGACCACCACCGGGATCTCCGACGGCCAGCACAGCTCGAGGAAGTACGCCGTCTCCTCAAGGGTGTCCGTGCCCTGCACGACGACGAACCCGTCGGCGTCCTGCCGCACCCCCCACTCGCGGCACCGCAGCAGCGTCGCGAAGTCCAGCGACGCGCTGCCGATCCCGGCCAGGGTCTCGGCCAGCACGTCCATCGGGAGCTCGCCGAGGCCACCGAGCAGTTCCGAAGCGCCGAGCCGGGGGACGGCGCCGCCCTCGCCGGAAACGGGGGCCATCGAGATGGTGCCGCCCAGCGTGGCGACGGCGATCAGGGGACGTGCCATGCCGTCACCCTATTCAGCCGCCCTTGACCGCCTGGAGCGTGTAGCTCGCGGCCACCCGCGACGGCGTGTCCGTCATCCGCCACTCGTCCGCGGCCTCGTCTTGCGTCATCTGCCCGGGGATCGCGTTCCACGGGACGCTGTCGTGCTCGGTGAACCCGGTCAGCGCCAGGCCGTTGTCCAGCAGCGCGGTGATGGTCTCGCCGAGGGAGTGGTTCCACGAATGGCTGATGCTGTTCTCCAGCGGCCGGTCGACCGCGACGTACGTTTCGGGCTCGTCGGACACCAGCGGTTCGGCGTGCTCGAAGTACGAGTAGCGCGGCCACGCCGGGTCCGCGGTCTCGTCGAGCGCCCACAGCATCGGGTGGCCTTCGCGGATGAACAGCCGGCCACCGGGCCGCAGCAGGCCGGCGACCACCGACGCCCAGCGTGCGACCGAAGGCAGCCAGCACAACGCGCCGATCCCGGTGTAGACCAGGTCGAACCGCCCGGCACCGAGCACTTCGACGGCGTCGTAGACGTTCGCCTTGTGGAAGTCGATGTCGGCGCCCGTGGCGGACGCGAGCCGCCGCGCTGCCGTCAGCGCCGGGCCCGAGAAGTCGAGGCCGGTCATCGAAGCGCCCAGCCGGGAAAGGGAAACGGTGTCCGTCCCGATGTGGCACTGCAGGTGGACCGCGCGCAGCCCGGCGATGTCGCCCAAGCGCGGCCGGTCGAACCGCACGACGCCGCTCAGGTGTGCCGGGTCCGCCGCGAGGGCCGCGAAACTGTAGTCCGGCGACGCCGCGTGCAGCACCGCGCGTTCGTCCCAGTTGGCCTTGTTGACGGCGAACGAGTCCGTCACGACGTCGCTGCCCGCTCGGCCGCGCTGCGCAGCACGCAGAACTCGTTGCCCTCCGGGTCGGCGAGCACGGCCCAGCCCTTGCCGTCCGGCTTGCGGAGGTCGTTCACCAGCGTGGCGCCCAGGCCCAGGATGCGCTCGACCTCTTCGTCGCGCGGGACGTCCGGCCGCAGGCAGACGTGCATGCGGTTCTTCACGGTCTTCGGCTCGGGGACGCGGAGGAACAGCATGTCGATGCCGCCCTCGAGTTCGATGCCGCACTCGTCGTCCCCGGGCTGGTCCTCGTCGGGGACCGGCTTCCCGGTGACCTGGCTCCAAAACTGGCAGAGCGCGTACGGGTCGGCGCAGTCGACGGACACGTGCAGGACGGACGACGGCATGGCACTCCTCGGGATCGGGTGCCGTCGAGTCTGGCCGACCGCCCGGACGAGGGCGAACCGATTTACGAAGCCAGCGCCAGGCCCGCGGTCCGGTGCACGCGGCGGCTGTCGTCGACGATGAGGATCTCGCAGTCCGGCCGGTCGGCCGCCCACGAGATGCCCTCGGAGCCCATCGCGAAGGCCGCGGTGGCCAGCGCGTCGGCGGTGACCAGGTCGCCGGCCACGACCGTGACGCTCATCAGCCCGGTCGCCGGCGTCCCCGACCGGCCGTCGACGATGTGGGAGCCGCGCTCGTAGGCCGCCGACGTCGCGATGGCGCCGTTGCGCGACTCCAGCACCGCGCAGACGGCGAGCGGCTGCTCGGGGTGGCGCACGCCGACCCGCCACGGCCGTCCCGGTTGCGGCTCGCCCGCGGTGACGACGTCGCCGCCGGCGTTGAGGCAGAACGTCGTCGCGCCCTCGGCCTTGAGCATGTCGGCGGCGCGCTGCACCGCCCAGCCCTTGACCACCGCGCACGGGTCGAGCCCGCGGCCGGGCAGCCGCGCGCGGAACGCGCCGCCGGAGAGCTGCTCGTAGTACGCGCAGAGCTCCAGGACCTCCAGCAGGTCGTCGGTCAGCTCGGCCGCCGTCAGCTCGCCGCGGTCGTAGCGGCTGACCTCGCTGTCCTCCTTGAACGGGCTGAACCGGGCGTCGACGTCGCGGAACCAGGCGAAGACCTCGTCGACGATCTCGGCGAAATCGCCTTCATCCCTCAGGTCGAGGGAGATCGGCAGGCCCATCACCTGCTCGACGCGCGTGGTCATCTGTTGCCCCGGGCGTCGATGGCCGCCTGCAGCGACGTCTTGTACGACTCGCTCGTCTCGGTCGCGCCGGTGATCGTGTCGATGTCGGCGCTCTGCGCTTTCATGGCTTCTTCCTGCAGGCGTGGCAACGCGGTGAGCGCCCGGCCGCCGTCCGGGGCCTGCAGCAGCGTGATCGCGGCCAGCCGGGCGCCGGTGAAGGTCACCTGGACCTGCACGGTGCCGTAGTTGCTGGACTCCACGGACCCCTGGGTCGTGACTGTCGCGTTAGTACTGTCCGGTGTGGACGTGGTGGACGGTGACGGCGAAGCCGGCGGAGCGGCCGATGTGGACGGTGCGACGATGCTCGGCGGCGGCGCCTGGGCGACGGCGGTGTTGTGCACCGGTCCCGGCTCGAACCGCCAGACCGCGATGAACCCCGCGATCGAAAGCGCGACGACGAAAATGGTCCTCTTCACAACGTCCCCTTAGGCCGCGAGGCTGAAGCGTTCGGCGTGGACCTGGGCTTTCGGCACGCGCAGCTCGCGCAGGCTGCGCAGCACGGCCGACGTCATCCCCGGCGGACCGCAGACGAACACATCCCGCTCGTGCACGTCCGGCACCATCATGTGCAGGTTCGCCGGGCCGAGCATCGCCCCGCGCGGGCCGACCGCCTGGTCCGATCCGGTGAGGACGCTCACCACCGCGCCGCGGGCCTTCGCGAGCCCGTTGAGCTCGGGCAGCAAGACCGCGTCGGCCTGCGTGCGCACCCGGTAGAGGACGACGACGTGGCCGTCGATGTCCTCCAGCAGCGCCCGGATCGGCGTGATGCCGACACCGCCCGCCACGAGCAGCGCGTTGGGCCGCTGCTGGTGGATCGTCGTGAACGCGCCGTACGGGCCTTCGGCGAACACGCGCGTCCCGATCCGCAGGCTGCGCAGCGACGCGCTGGAGTCGCCGAGTGCCTTCGCGGTCAGGCGCAGCGTGCGGCCGTCGGGCGCGGCGGACAGCGAGAACGGGTTGGCCTGGTACCAGCGGTCCTTCGTGAGGAACCGCCACAGGAAGAACTGGCCCGCCCGCGCGGGCATCTTGTCGAGGTTCCGGCCCGTCATGTACACCGAAACCACGTCCGGCGCCTCGGAAACGACCGCGGTGACGCGCAGCCGGTGGCGCAGGTTCCGCCACATCGGGAGCACGACGCGCCCGGCGAGCACGGCGGCGCCGGCGCCCAGCCAGAGCGTCCACCAGTAGGCCTTGGCCGTCGGGGCGCTGGCGAACGACGTGCCGAGCGCGATCTGGTGGGCGAACGCCAGCACGACCGCGGCGTAGGTGTAGAGGTGGATGAAGTGCCACGTCTCGTACGCCAGCCGCTTGCGCGCGAACTTCGCCGAAGCCGCGCCCACGATGAGGATGACGGCGAACGCGACCAGCGCCCGCAGGATGCCTTCGAGCGTGTTGGCCATTTCGACCAGTTCGTCGACGACGCCCTTGTTCGAGACCTCCGCGTACCCGAACGCGATGAACACCAGGTGCGCCAGCAGGGTCCAGAGGATCGTGAAGCCGGTCCAGCGGTGCCAGGTGGTGAGCCGGTCCATCCCGATCCGCCGGTCCAGCCAGGGCAGCCGGGCCACGAGCAGCAGCTGGCAGGCCATCGCCAGGGCGCCGAACATCCCGGCGAGCCTGCCGATGCTGATCAGCACGTTCTGGGACAGGCCGGCTTCGGCGAAGAGCAGCGTGACGGCGGCCACGTTGGCGCCCAGGAAGAGGAAGAGGCCGGATTTCGCGGCGATCCGGGGGCGGATCGCCGGGCGCGTGGCCTCGGCGGTCTGCGTCATGCTGGTCACACGGATCCCCCTCGGGTTCGGTTCACGAAGGTCAGCCTCGCCGCGCAGCCTGTGGCGAGTCTGGGTGCGGGCTGTCGGATTCCTGTCGGCCCGCGCCACCGGTCGCCGGTCGCGCGGGCGCCGGGAGAAGATGGGGTGGTGCAGCCCTCCGAGCCCGTGCGCCTGCTCGTCGTCGACGACGAGCCGCACATCGCCGACCTCGTCGCCACCGTCGCCCGGTACGAGGGTTGGCACGCGGTCACGGCCGGGTCCGGCAAGGCCGCGCTCGCCGAGGCCGCGGAGTTCGGGCCGGACATCGTCGTGCTCGACCTGATGCTGCCCGATCTCGACGGCTTCACCGTGCTCGACCGCCTCCGGGAAAACGGCAGCACGGTGCCCGTGGTGTTCCTCACGGCCAAGGACGCGACGGCCGACCGGATCGCCGGGCTCACCCGCGGGGGTGACGACTACCTCGTGAAACCGTTTTCCGTCGAGGAGCTGATGGCGCGGCTGCGGGCGGTGCTGCGGCGCAGCACCGGCGTCGCGCACCAGGCGGCGGCGCGCGGTGCCGTACTGAGCGTCGGCGACCTGACGCTGGACGAGGACACCCGCGAGGTCCGCCGTGGCGAGCAGCCGCCCGCCGAGCTGACCCCGACCGAGTACGAGCTGCTGCGCTACCTCATGCGCCGTTCGCCGACGGTGCTGACGAAGGCGCAGATCCTCGACCACGTCTGGGAGTACGACTTCGGTGGCCGGTCCAATGTGGTCGAACTCGTCATCTCGCACCTGCGGCGCAAGGTCGACACGGGCGACGGCGAACCGCTGATCCACACCGTGCGCGGCGTCGGGTACGTCGTGCGCCAGGTCAACCGGTGAAGCGCTTCTTCCGCCGGTGGTACGAGGCCTGGCAGCGCACGCGGCTGGGCACCCGGATCACGCTCGGCCTCGGCGCGCTCGCGCTGGTCGTGTTCGCGGCCGTCGGCGTCACGATGGTCGGGATCATGCACGGCTACCTCGACCGGCGGCTCGACGAGCAGCTGTCCAAGAGCCAGAACACGCAGCTGCCGCAGCTGCGTGAGACGCACGGCTCGCCGCAGTCGGTGTACTCGTGGTACTCGGCGCTGTACAAGGTGCGCGACGGCGTCGCGACGCCGCAGCCCGGCGGCCAGCTGCCCGGTGACGCCCAGCAGCTGGCGAAGATCGCCGCCGACGCGGCCGGCGGCGACGTCACGCGGAACATCTACCTGCACGACGACGGCCCGTACCGGGTGCGGGCGTGCCCGGTCGACAACGGGTCGGTGCTGCTGTCCGCCGCGCCGCAGAAGGACCTCGACGGCACGGTCCAGCAGCTGATCTGGGTCGAGGTCGGCGCGTTCGCGTTCGCGCTGGCCGTGCTGGTGGTTGTCGGGCGGCTGGTGCTGAGCCGCGGCCTGCGCCCGCTGGCCGACATGGCAGGCACCGCGCACGACATCGCGTCCCACGACCTCGCCGCGAACCCCGCCCTGCCGGTGCGCGCGGCGGGGACCGGCGGCGGCGCCGAAGTCGAGGAGCTGCGGACGGCGTTCAACGTGATGCTCGCGCACATCGACACGTCACTGGCGGCGAAGACGGAGGCGAACGAGCGGCTGCGCCGGTTCGTCGCGGACGCGTCGCACGAGCTGCGGACGCCGTTGACGTCGATCCGGGGCTACGCCGACCTTTTCCGTTACGCGGCGGCGAACGAGCCGGCGGAGCGGGAAGCGCACCTGGCCAAGATCCGCTCCGAGACGGCGCGGATGAGCGTGCTGGTCGACGATCTTCTCCTGCTGGCCCGGCTCGACGCGCGGGCCGCCGAGACGCCGTTGCGGCCGGAGCGCGTCGACCTGGCCGAGCTGGCCGGCGACGCGGCGGACGCGTTCGCCGCCGGGCGTCCCGACCATCCGCTGACGACTTCTTTCGATGCGGCTTTCGTCCACGCGGACCCGGTGCGGTTGCGGCAGGTGCTCGACAACCTGCTGGCCAACGCCGCTGTGCACACCCCGCCGGGGACCGCGGTGCACGTCTCGGTGGCGGCCTCGGATGCCGAAGCCGTCGTGCGGGTGACCGACGCGGGACCGGGGATCGCGGTCGCCGATCAGGAGCGGATCTTCGACCGGTTCTTCCGCGTCGACGACTCCCGCACCCGCGGCAACGGCGGCACCGGGCTGGGGCTGTCGGTGGTCCAGTCCCTGGTGACGGCGCACGGCGGCACGGTCGCGGTTTCTTCGGAGCCGGGCCGCACGGAGTTCACGGTGCGGTTGCCGCTGGCCCGGTCGTGAGTGAGAAACAGTGTTGCCCTGCCCGGTCGCTGCTCGTCGAACACGAACGCGGCACGCTCGAACTGCTCACGCTCTACGTCGTGCACGGCCCCGGGAAGTCCCTGGCCAT